>NZVW01000096.1 GCA_002697475.1 Aquimarina sp.
AATATTTATATAAACCGTTGGATCATCATAAACTGTATCTTGATTAAAAATATGATCAAATTCCTTTTTATAGTCTTCAGAAAAAAAGATATTATGCAGATCAAGCTCTTTGAATTCCTTTCGGATGCCCCAATAAAAAATTAAAGCTGAACTCGACCTAGGTTGTTCCAAGGTTCTTTCGGGATGTTTTTGATTTTTTAGGAGCTTCTCGTAGGTAGGTACTACATCCATATTAGAAACTACAAGATCTGCAGGATAAAATTTTTCTTTAACCTCAACGCCTATCGCTTTATTATCTTCAACTTTAATTTTATCAACTTCGCAATTAAAGTGAAAATTAACTCCAAGTTTTATGGCTAATTCATATATGGATTCTGTGATACTAAACATCCCTCCCTTTGGTAAAAAAGTACCATAGTATTGTTCTAAATGCGGTATCATGGACATTATACCAGGAGTAAGATAAGGAGAGGAACCATTATAAGTAGCAAATCTATTAAAGAGTTGAACTAACTTTTCATCTTTAAAGGATTCCCTGTTTACCTCATCTAATGTGCTGTCAATATCTAAAGAATTAATTTTAAATATTGCTTTTAATGTATCTTTAGTAAAATAAGTTGATAATTTATGAAGCGATTTTTCTAAAAAAAGAGAGGCCGTGAGATCATATTTTTGTTTTGACCGCTTAAAATATTGAAGAATTTCATTTCTATCGACGTCAAAAACTTTTTCAGCTTCTTCAGCAAATTTGTGCTGATCGGCATATGAGGTAAACCGAGTTCCATCTTCATAAAAATAGTTACAAACTATATCTTTTCTATTGTACTCAAAATAGTTTTCCATATCAACCCCTGAGAGTTCAAAAAGCTCTTCGACATACTGAGGCATAGTAAAAAGAGAAGGGCCTCTATCAAATCTATACGCTCCTAATTGGAACTGTGAAAGTTTTCCTCCCGGATAGTTATTGGCCTCAAACACCTCCACTTCGTAACCTAGGTTACTAAGCCGTACAGCAGAGCTCAAACCTGCAATCCCTGAACCAATTATAAGTGCTTTCTTTCCTTTCATAGTATTGGCTAAAGATAGCTTTTAAGTGTAAGACTTTAAAAGTTTTGAATAGTTTGGTATAATTTTTTATATATCTTTAACATTAAATATTCCTATGATGAACAAACTTTTTATTCTTGCGATATTTTCTTTTGCATTTCTATTTTCTACAGCTCAGGAAAATGATAAAATAGAATCTGTACCTAAAATTATTACTAAGATGTCCATAGGAAAATCTTTTGATATTGGGTCAAAATCAATACGATTTATAGATATTCTTGAAGACTCAAGATGTCCGTCTGATGTAACTTGTGTTTGGGCCGGACAGGCTAAAGCAAAAATTCAAATTTTGGAAAACGGTTCAGTAATAGAAGAAAAAATAATCACGTTTGGAGCTAGTGGTGTTAATCCGAAAAGAACTACGGAAATCCTTAAAACGGATACAAAAACTATTTTGGGTTATAATATTTCACCTTATCCCAAATCTTCAAATAATATTCCGAAGTCAGAATATACTTTGGATTTTATATTAAAGTAGGGGATTTAATGACACCCACAATCATTTTTGCCACAAGCTGCTTGTGATTTATTATTGGATTTTACTACTGTCTTCCAGAAAAACTTCTTGACAAGGTAACCTATTGCCAAAGAAAAGCAAATCAGTACAAGTATATTTTGAAGGATTAAATTCATACTACCGTAGTCTGTTTTTATTAATTAAACTTACTTTATAGTTTATTGCAATAATTGATATGCCGCTAATGCCACAATATATGCAATACAAGTCATAAAAGTTAACTGAATTACCGGCCATTTCCAACTATTAGTCTCTCTTTTAACAATTGCTAATGTACTCATACACTGCATAGCAAAAGCATAGAATAACAGTAGTGAAATTCCTGTTGCCAGATTGAATAGCCTTCCCCCGGTTACTGGATTCACTTCTGCAGCCATTCGATTTTTTATCGTTTCTTCTTCATCACTTCCTACACTATAAATTGTTGCTAATGTCCCGACAAAAACCTCTCTCGCGGCAAATGAGCTTATGATTCCGATACCTATTTTCCAATCATAGCCCAAAGGAGCTACTACCGGCTCAATAGCCTTACCTGCATATCCGATAAACGAATATTCTAATTTAGTAGAAGTAATCTTGCGTTCTAATTCAATACCCTCGAGATTAGGATGCTCAGTTTTTACGATTTCTTCTGCATTATCAAATTTATCATTTGGTCCAAAGCTGGCTAAAACCCATAAAATAATGGAAATAGCAAGTATGATTTTTCCGGCACCAAATACAAAAGCTTTTGTTTTTTCGATGACATTAATAGCCACATTTTTAAACATAGGTACCTTGTAGCTGGGCATTTCAATGACAAAATAAGTCTTACTTTTTATCTTCAGAGAATTATTGAGCAACCAGGCAGTCGCGACCGCTGCTCCAAAACCGATAAAGTACAAGGCCATAAGAGCAATACTCTGATAGCTCAGTATCCATCCTACCTTTTCATCCGGTATAATTAAGGAAATAATTATAAGGTAAACAGGCAATCTTGCAGAACAAGTGGTAAATGGTACTACTAAAATCGTTATTAGTCTTTCCTTCCAGTTTTCTATATTTCGGGTAGCCATTACAGCTGGTATAGCACAAGCTGTTCCTGAAACCAGCGGAACTACACTTTTGCCACTCAATCCAAATTTACGCATAACCCGATCCATCAGAAAGACTACTCTACTCATATAGCCACTTTCTTCAAGAATGGATATAAAAAGAAATAAAAATGCTATCTGCGGTATAAAAATTACTATTCCACCTAATCCCGGTATAATGCCCTCAGTAATTAAATCCATAAACGGACCTGAAGGAAGAACGGCCTTAGCAGATTCGCTCATCCAGACAAACGCTTCATCGATTAAGTCCATAGGATAAGACGACCAATCATAAATTGCCTGAAATATTAGAAGCAGAATGGTAAAGAAAATAAAATATCCCCAAAACCTATGGGTCAATATTCTATCCAGTCTTTCCCTAAGTCCTGTAGCAGCTTGTTCGTCTACGAAAACGGTTTTCTTCAATGTTTCGTTGATAAACTGGTATCTTTTTATCGTTTCCTGCTGCTGCATCCTTTTTAGTTCACTCTCTGACTTTAATTTAAAATCAGGCGTTACTTCTAGGCCTTGCTTCGTTATTTTCCTAAAATTGACATCTTGAGTTATTACCAGCCATAACTTATATAGTGATTGATTAGGAAAGGCCTTTCGTAGTCTTTCAAAATAATGAGGTGCAAAAGTTAAGGCATTTACACAAGGTGTTTTGGATATTGAAGCGTAAGATTCGATAAGATTTTTTAGCTTATCAATTCCTTGATTTTTTCTTGCACTGACCAGAACTACTTTAGTATGAAGCTCCTGCTCCAGTGCTTCTAAGTCTATTGAAATTCCCTTTCTTTCCATTCTGTCAGCCATATTGATGACCAAAATTGTAGGGATTTCAAGATCCTTTATCTGAGTAAATAGTAATAAATTTCGTTTTAAATTTTCTACATCACTCACAACAACAGCGACGTCAGGAAAATCTTTATCATTTTTATTGAGTAAAAGCTCAATAACTACATTTTCATCTAATGAGGAAGCATTTAGACTGTATGTGCCCGGCAAATCTAAAACATGTGCCTTTACACCTCTGGAAAGTTTACATATCCCTTCCTTTTTCTCTACAGTAATACCCGGATAATTTCCCACTTGTTGATTTAATCCGGTAAGCAAATTGAAAACAGAAGTTTTTCCTGTATTAGGATTACCTATTAATGAAACTTTAATTTGCTTAGACATAAAAGGGATTTACAATTACAAAATTTGAACTTCTATCTGTGCAGCAGTTTCCTTTCTGATAGCTAAGTGGCTACCATTAATATTCAGATACATAGGACATTTAAAAGGTGCTGTTTGTAACATCTGCACTTCATTACCAGGTAAACAACCCATCTCCAAAAGCTTCAAAGGTATCCCATCCGTGGTAATATCCTTAATTAAAGCTTTATCCCCTCTCTTCAAATCTGCAATTGTAACTTTCAAATCCTTATTTAGATTAATTTAAAACTAGACAAAAATAAGGTAAAATTTATCATCCAAAAAACTTAGCCCTTAAAAATATCTTGTCTAGACTTTTTCAAACTTCAAAGCTTCTGTATTTGTTTACTGAATTTGATCAGGAAATACCCCTGACTACAGTCAGGTGAATGTCCCTTTAATAGTCCGAAATCTTTGAATTTCAAATTTTCAGGACTTCTGAGCTTACGTCCTATCATAGTTTCGCCACAAGTTTCGAAATCAGGAGTAAACCGAAAATCCTTAAATCAGAGTAGGTATCATCTAAAAGAAAATTAATAAAACTAATTAAACCTATTAATCATGAAAAACTTTAAAATTAAACTATTAACACTAGCAAGTATTTTGACATTAATATCTTGTGAACAAAAAGAATATGTCACTGATGATGCTGAAATATCAGGTATAGAAGTTAAATCTTCAACTGAAATTAAGCTCGAAAACGGAAATATCATCAGAATTCAGGAAATAAACGATGGTCAATTACAAGGAACTTTTATTATGGAAGAGAGCGACTGCCAATCCTGTTCTACATTAAATAACCTTTTCGAAGCTTCACAAAAAGATCTTAATGAGCAGGAAATATTTTGGGCTTTATCAGAACCAGGTACTGCTATTCCAAAATTTTTAAAAGCAAAAGAAGTCAACTCAGGAATTAATAAAAGTTCTGTTTCTCAGGGATGGGCAAGAAACTTAACCACTGACCTCCCCATTGGCACTCCAATTGTCACAAGAACTGTGGCTTGTAATAACAGTGATTTTACCAGTTCTATTGCCGGAGGTTTTCTAGGTAATCCGGAGTTTGTAGCCTTGGACAAAACACCGTCAAACTACGCTGGTTTTGTTAATGATTGTGCCGGCCTTCCTAATTCCTACTGCAATAAAGGGACCAGATACAGGTTACAGGCAGTAATGCATAATATAAAGAAGTGGAGAGGTAAAATTTGTAGTAAAGCTGTACAAAGTTCTACAAATGATCATTATGTTAATAGCACTACTGGCGGCTTATGTCAAAGCCCTCCCTGCAGTTCTTATGTAGGTCCGGAATTATATTTCGAGTACTATGCAGGAGGTAAATGGAAATCTATGAAAAACCCTAACGGATTATACCCAGAAGGTTTTGAAGTCCCTGCGAATTCAACTAAAGTCTACAGCTATTGGTGGAATACATCCGTCAATACATCATTTAGATTACGAGTTAAAAATGCAATGGCCAAGGATCAGTTTGACTTTATGATGGATCAACCAGACCCTGTTATAAATCCAGGAGGTGGTAATAATGTAACTCCAGAAGATTTTCCACAGTTACCAGACTATGTTCAATTATCCTATGGAACTTTAGGTATGCAAAATTACCGAGTGGAAGTTGATTTTACGAATATAATCGATAGCAAGCCTACTATTAAAATTCCTGTTCAATTTTTGCCGGTACTACCTGAGTATGATGGAGAAGTGATTTTTCCAAATAATTTTTGTGGATTGAGAATCAGAAAGCCTTCACGATTTATATGGTTGGATAACGGAGGGCAGGTCGTAAACTCCTTCCCGTATAATTATGTGCCGGAAGATAGCTCTGTGGAAGAACTATTTGGCTTTTCAGTATATGCTAATGGAATTGAATTCACAGGGCCCGTTGGAGCTTGTGAAGAAGCTAATGAAAACTGGCACTTTCCATTTCCTTTTACTCAAACAGAAACCGTAATGAATCAACCTCTGCATCTGGTTATAGAACTGGAGCAGGACTCTGAAATAGAGCTTTTAAATTACAATGTTAAACCACAGGAACCCCTTGATGTAGATGAGCTCTTTGAAGAAGTAGACTTCAATGAACTTATTTCTTATTTCAATGAGACTTTTTATGAAGGATTCCAGCAATGGATAGATGCCGTATGTGAAGAAAATCCATCAGAATGCCCATTAGAAGATTAAAATCTCTAAAAAACATTGACTAGGTAAACCCTAGTCAATGTTGCTTTCTTTTAGTATTTCAATATCCTCCATCAACCTGTCGATTTCCTCAGGGTTTGTACCGTCATAAAATCCTCTTATTCTTTTTTGTTGATCCACAAGTACAAAATTCTCCGTATGAATCATATCATAAGGACCTCCATCACCATCAGATTTAGCAACCAAATAGGATTTTCTTGCCAAATCATAAATCTGCTTTTTATCACCTGTCAAAAGATTCCAACGATGATCATCTACTCCTTTATCTTTTGCATATCTTTTTAATCGATCTACCGTATCAATATCCGGAGTAACCGAATGAGAAACCAGATACACCGTGGTATCATTCATTTTATTTAACCGTTCCTGAATCTGAACCATATGATCCGTCATAATGGGACAGATGGTTTGACAAGTGGTAAAAAAGAAATCTGCAACATAAATTTTGTCGGTGTATTTGCTTTGGGTAACAGGTTCTCCATTCTGGTTAATCAAAGAAAAATCTTTGATTACATGATATTTCCGCACATGCTGCACCGTACTATCCACCAGTTCAGTGCTTACCATATCCGGCTCATACACTTTTAGTGATCTTTCTGGCTTTAAAATAGAATATATGATGCTAATAATAATTGCCGATAACACAAAAAGTACAATGGCAAAGAATTTATATTTAGCAAAAAACCGAAGCATAATTAAATTTTAGTTTTGAGATGATGCAAAAGTACAAGGATTACTACATTATTAAAGCCCAGCAACTTTAAAAAAATACTAAATCGCAGTTTCAAGTGTATGATTTCTTTTATAAACTAGACTAAAAGATTACTTTTGCGTGATTTAATTTTGAATAAAAACTTATGAGCCCATTTATTGTTAAGGCATTACAATTACTATTAAGCTTATCTATACTTATAATACTACACGAATTAGGACATTTTATCCCTGCTAAATTATTTAAGACCAGAGTAGAGAAATTCTTCTTATTCTTTGATGTAAAATTTGCGCTGTTTAAGAAGAAAATCGGTGAAACCGTATATGGAATTGGTTGGCTACCACTGGGAGGATATGTAAAAATTTCCGGGATGATTGATGAGAGTATGGATAAGGAACAAATGGCCGGACCTGCGCAACCCTGGGAGTTCAGATCAAAACCGGCCTGGCAAAGGCTTATCATTATGCTTGGTGGTGTAACGGTAAATATAATTGTAGGTTTTGTCATTTATATGGCGATAGTTTTTACCTGGGGTACAAGATATGTAGGGCCTAATGATATGCCCGACGGTTTTTTTGTTGACGAAAGCTTTAGATCCTATGGTTTTGAAAATGGAGATCGTATCCTGAAGGTTAACGGCAACGATTTTGAAGATGTCACAGATATAAACAAGCATTTATTTCTTAGAGATATTCAGTCTGTTACTGTTATTCATCAAAATGGGAAGGAAGAAGTTATTACTATCCCTGAGAACATAGGAACAATTATGTTCGAGTCGGGAGTATTGCAACCTTTTTATCCCATTGCAGCACCAGTGATTGATAGTGTTGTTAAAGATAAGCCAGCCTTTAATAAAGGCCTTCAACAAGGTGATAAGGTTTTAGCTGTAAATGGTCAGACCATTGAATTTTGGAACGAATTCCAATTGATAAAAGCTAAAGACACAACTAAATCTGCGTTAAATCTTACCATACTAAGAAATGGAGAAGAAAAGTCTTTAACTATTCCACGTGACGAGGATGGCAATATTGGCGTATACCCTAAGACAAACTATAAGATTCAAAGAAAAGAATACAATTTCTCAGAAAGTATAAGTACTGGTATAGAATATGGATACTGGACACTCCACGATTATGTGGCTCAGTTTAAATATGTATTTACTAAAAAAGGTGCTAGCCAGGTAGGAGGTTTTGCTGCCATTGGTAATTTGTTTCCACCAGAGTGGGATTGGGCTGCATTTTGGGGAACTACTGCTTTTATTTCCATAATATTGGCATTTATGAATATTTTGCCAATTCCTGCATTAGATGGAGGCCATGTCATGTTTTTATTATATGAAATTATTGCAGGACGCAAACCCAATGATAAATTTATGGAATATGCACAATTGGTTGGTTTTGTTATCCTTATAGCTTTACTATTATTTGCTAACGGAAATGATATTTACAGAGCTATAACTGGCAATTAAAAACCTAATTACTTTAAAAATTAGTCAACCGAAATCGACAATCTTTTTTGATTATAGTCGAGAATACATCTTTTTAAAAGTCTTTTGATTTTGGAATAGTATTCTTCAATTTATTAATTACTTTAAAAAAAGTATTTTTATAATCTTTTGATCGCTAATCTCTACTTAGTTTAGCATTAAACTTAAAAATTTCGCTAATATGAAGAACTTAAAAACACTTAAAAAACAAGAATTTATATAAAATTTAAGGTGATAATACGACTCCTATAATTCCTCGAATAATTATAATACACCCAGTAATTGAATATATCGATCCTGGATGTATACTTGACTCTTTACCAAACCCAATTGCTCTATAAAATATATATTAAGGCCTATGAATTTAAATTCATAGGTTTTATTTATTAATTACATACCTTACAATATCCAAAACAATCTTATAAACCATTCTTATAGCGATTTTATTAATTTACAAGCAACTATAGACTAAAAAATTATCAATATTTTTTTAAGAGTCTCAGAAAAAGAGACTGTAGGATTCTAGTTTTACATCAGATTAAAACAACAAAGAGTTGAAAAAATTAATGTAAAATTAAATCCTTATAAAATGAAAAACCTAAAAACTCTAGACACCCAAGAACTAGAAATTATTACTGGTGGAAATTCAATTATAGATTGCATTCCACCTTATCCAGACCCGTATCCAGATCCTTACCCATTCCCAGATCCAAATCCTTTTCCGGATCCTTATCCATTCCCAGATCCTTATCCAATGCCACTACCTTGGTAATTTAAAATCTAAAAATCAACCTAAAAATATCCCTACAGATTACTATTTCAGTGGGGATTTTTTATGCTGCAAAAAATTATTTGAAAAAATTAAAAAAACCTTTTGGCTATTTAAAAAAGTAGTCTATATTTGCACTCGCAAAAGAGAAAAACACATCTCGATTGTAAAGATAAATTCCTCCTTAGCTCAGTTGGTTAGAGCATTTGACTGTTAATCAAAGGGTCCTTGGTTCGAGCCCAAGAGGGGGAGCGAAAGTCCAGCAGAAATGTTGGACTTTTTTGTTTTTCTTCTCTCTAAAAGTCTCTTACTACATTTTTTTAACTCTTTATACTTTATATGTATTATCCTCAGGAGAGATTATAAAAAATTATTACATAACATTATAAATTAAAGGATTAAATCCTACATTTATATCAAAGATGCGAGTCATATTCAATATTGGAAAATCACTACAATCGTTTTATTTTTATGAAAATAGATTTTATCAAAGAATGCATAAAACCACAATTATTCCTAATCTTTCTTCTTTTTATATGTACTAATCTTAAATTAAATGCTCAGGAAACTGTTGATGTTGATCAACTTTTTAATGAGGCGATACTATTATACAGAGCAAATAACAATCAGGAGGCACTACAGAAAACAAATAAAGTGTTACAAATAGCTCC
The DNA here is from genome assembly GCA_002697475.1 of Aquimarina sp. GTDB lineage: Bacteria > Bacteroidota > Bacteroidia > Flavobacteriales > Flavobacteriaceae > Aquimarina. Next base: position 9,741 of record NZVW01000096.1, read on the forward strand.
GGAATATAGGGATGCCAGAGTTCTAAGAATACGTGTTTCACAGCGACTAAAACTAGATAATAACCCAATACAAGAAGATATAATTTACCTTCTTAAGGAAGAAAATAATACCGAAGTTCAGGGAATTGCTATTCAACATATCAACTATATTGGCAATACTGATCAATTAACCATTTATAAACAAAAGGTAGATTCGTTTTTTGATAAAAACAAACTATTCCCAATATCATTATCAGAAAGATATATTCAGCTAGGAGCAATTGAAACCGCCAAGCCAACTGTTAATGCCCTTACAAAACTAAAAGGCTTTACCGGAGAGGAGCAATACAGACTTCAACAAATTATTAAGGCAGTATATAAAAATCGTTTGGCTGTAAACCACGAAATACTATCTTTTTTAGCAGAGTATCCTATCCAAAAATCATGGAATACTACAAGCCTGGAATATCAAAGGTATATAGGATTAACATCACTAATCGCCAGGGTTAACTATAGTAAACGTTTTTTTGATGACGGAATGCTTTATCAATTGGAGTCTTATCCTGTTCTTTCCAAAAATTTGTATTTGTTTGCCAGTGCTAGCTACTCCGATGCTGAGTTTTTTCAAAACTACGGAGTTAGTTTATCAGGATATTATAATATTGGTAAAGGTTATGAAGTTGAAGGAGGTTTCAGATATTTAGAATATGATGCTGATGAATTTTTCTCCACTGTGTTAGGTTTAACTAAATACACAGGTAAATTCTATATTAATGCCAGGGCATTTCTAGGACCCAAAACACAGGATACATTTATACAAAACTACCAGCTAAATCTTAGGTACTATCTCAATAGTTCTGAAGATTATCTTTCATTACGTTTAGGAACAGGGATATCTCCTGATGATCAGTCTCGATTTACTCAGATAAACTCAAATCCTGATTTAGTGGCCCGTTATGGTTTTTTAGGCCTGAATAAAACCTTTAAAAAATTGATATGCAATGCAGGGATCGGATATTTATATCAGGATCTTTCAAATGATCTTACAGGTAATCAGATTACCGGTACATTTGGCATAGCTTATCGTTTCTAGTATTCTGGTTCTATTTATTTAGAAGTAAAACCTTTTCTTGTCATATTACCCCACGAAGATTTAATCCTGAATATCTTTTTAAGATATCCTCTAATCTCCGCATAAACCATAACAGGGTGATTTATAAAAGGTTCTAAATAAGCTGCGATAAGTAATTTAAATACCATACTAGGCTTTGCGTAATGTCTGAAACTTATGGTGTATAGAAAAATAGAAATAGTTGAAAATACACATCCTATCAAATAGACTGCTGCAAACAAATATAAGGCAAATGGCCACTTAATAACTCCTATAATACCGTATGTAATAATCAATATAAGGCCTAAAAACTCCACAATAGGAGCCCACAATTCAAAAAATATCCAATACGGATAGAATAACAATCCCATAGCCCTGTATTTAGGATTAAAAAATAAATACCTGTGCTTTTTCATGGTTTCCCACAAACCTCTGGCCCACCTGTCTCGCTGAACTCCATAAATTTTAACAGTGGACGGAGCTTCAGTCCAGCAGAGTGTTTCAGGAATATAAACGACATCATATTGAAGATTTTGACGTTCCATATGCACTCGTAAGCGTATACATAATTCCAGATCCTCTCCCACAGTATTTTTGTCAAGTCCTCCTACTTCAAGTACTCTCTTGGTAGGATATAACCCAAAAGCCCCTGAAACTAATAGCAGTCCATCAATTTGACTCCACGCCATACGCCCCAATAAAAAAGCTCTGATATATTCTACAACCTGAATTCTTGCGATCATACTTTTAGGTAGTCTTAATTTACTCAATGTTCCGTTTTTTATTACAGAATCGTTAGCAATGCCTATAGCTGCTCCACAAGCTATAACTTCTTTATCCATCTGCTCCAGATAAGGACGAACCATTTTTAGCAATGCGTCTTGCTCTATGATGCAGTCCGCATCAGTACATAAAATCAGCTTGGTCCGGGCATAAGAAATTCCGGTATTTATAGCATCTGCACGCCCGCCATTTACCTTATCAACTACTATGAGATTACTATATTTAGGGTTTTGACTTTTATAAATATTTCTAACTTCTGCACACTTAATCTTATCACTTCCTTTATAAAATGGCACAACGGCCATGTCAAATTGATCAATCAACTGTTGCAACGAATCATCTTTACTTCCATCATTAACTATG
>NZVW01000097.1 GCA_002697475.1 Aquimarina sp.
CTTTTGAGCTTAAAAAAGGACTAAAACCAGGGTTTTTAAAAGGTGATATTTTACACTGGAATTACTTAACGTATAGCGAATTTAATCTCCAAACAGAAAAATTCTCATCCATTTCTGCCGAATCTTACTACAAAATGGGAAAGAAGGCTTCCTTATGGAAAATACTGTTCAATCCTACCTGGGCTTTTTTTAAAGCCTATTTTTTAAGACTTGGTTTCCTCGACGGACTTAATGGATTTATTATTAGCATCCAAACGGCTAATATTACTTTTCTGAAATACATTAAACTTAGAGAACTTCACAAAAAATCTAAACAGTAAAAAGCTCGTTAAGTATTAAAAAGACGATCTATCTTTTTTGAACAGTTTTGCCAAGTATAATCCAAAACTGTTTTTCTAACATCTGTTTGTATTTCAAAAGCTTTTTCTATTAAAGGAATAACCTCTTTATATGTGGCATCAGTTCTAAATACATAACCATTTTCTCCTTGCCTTATCAGATCAGATGAAAAACCTGTATCAGATGCCACAGGAACACAATTGGACATCATAGCTTCTAATATAGGTACAGGACCTCCTTCCAGAAAAGAGGGGGAAACAAAAACATCAATTTTATTATATAAATGAGGATAATTCTCATAGGGTTCGTTATTAAAATATGTAAAATTACTTAGTTTAGAAACTTCTGTAAAACGCTTGTCATTTTCCCAATTACGTCCTATTAGATAAAAATGTCTCTTAGGATGATTTTCTATGAGATCAAAAACTAAATCAGGATTCTTTCGATCACTATACGTAGAACAAAAACCTACTCCCCCAGTACCTCTTTCATGACCATAGAAAAATTCTGAGGAAGTTGCAATGTGCATAACTACCAATTTTTCTGGTTGTACACCAGCCTCAATTAATTGACGTTTTACATCAGAATTTAGACATATGATGTAATCTGCAGCTTTATTAAAACACCATACCACGTGAGTTTTACTGTACTTTTTAGACCAGTTTGGATGCGTAAACATTACTACGTTTTTCCTCCCTACAATACTGGGTTTACTTCTAAGACATCTGCAGAAGTAATTTTGATAAATAAAATAGTAACCATCAGCATCAGGTATATTACGAAGCTTATCATGATAGTGTATAGAAGCGTTCAATTCAGAATATTTAGAAAGACGTCTCACCTTTGCACCAAAAATCCAGTCTTTATCCTTTTGTCTGGCTATATATACTATATCCCTTACAGGGCTATTTTTATTCTTTTTTACAAACCAGGACCATATAATCGGAACGATATATTTCCATTTGTGAACAAAAATAAAATATAAATTCTCCTTATAACTTGAACTCATGGATATTAAACTTAAATATGGTAATCTAAATACTAAATTAAATAGGACTTTTTGAAATTCGATTCTTGTACTTTTTCTTCCAGAAAAAAATTGTTTTTTTAATCCTGATCTTACGGTAATATTTATGTTGAAATCTTCTTGTATAGTTCCACATCAGATCAAAAACCTCCTTCTCATCTTCTCCGTAACAATGAGCATATTCATCACTCATAATTTCAATCATAAATTTATGAATTGTGAGCTTAGAAAAATTCTTTACTCTGGTTTTGAAATTCATTTGGCCAAATACCATTCTGTTTAAATCAACCAGATAGAAATCATAGCCTTTATCTATTCTCTTTATCAAAGTATTTCCTGGAGAGTGATCTAAAAAATTAATCTGTTTCTTATGCAAAGAACAGGTAAAGCGAGTAAAAGCTCTAAGTATCTCTTCATGATCAGTAATATCAAAATCAGTGGTTAGCTCCCTATAAGTCAGATCGGCTTCAACTAATAGGCTAACATAATAACTATCCTTTAATCCAACGATATCAAAATTTTCTTTGAATAAAACTGGCGCCGGAGTTCCCACTCCTTTTTTCATTAGAGTAGAAGCATATTCATAAGATCTTTTAGCTTTACTTTTTCGAAAATATCGATAAGCTATTTTATTAATTAAATTGGGTTTTTTAAATGCTTTAATAACAATCTTTGTCCCATCAGTTAGCTCATGAATTGTCACTAGATTACGCCCTGATTGTAATACTCCATCCGAACCGACTTCTTTATTTCCTTTCAGGATTGATTCAATTTCATGGCTTAGATGACTAAACTCAGGATTTATTACTGTGTTTTTTTTCATAAAACTTTTAAAGATTTATCTCTTTCATAGGACAAATAAAAAACAAACTTATTTATCTGAACTTTGCAACTGTTGCATATTGAGGAAATAATATGTCCATTTGGGTAAATAAAACTGGGATATTGTATAAGTACGGTCTTATAGATCTACTTTTATTTATCCCCTCCTGTAAAACCACAGTGTACCCCTGTTCTTTATACATACGCTTTATACTCTTATCTGTAAAAAAACGTAAATGAGTTCTGTCCATTACTCCATAATCTTCATACAGCCAGTCCTTCTTAAGCAACAATCTCATAAATGTATTATGGTATCTAACATTGGGAATGGAACTAATTACAATTCCATTAGGAGCCAACTTATATTTTATTTTATCGAGTACTTCATACGGGTCAACCAGATGCTCTAGCACATCGTTAAAATAAATTACATCAAAATATCCATCCGGGAGTTCATCAATATAATTTTCGCAGGGCCCTGAAAATACTTTATCAATTTTGGATTTTGCAACCTGAGCTTCTCTGTCCATATATTCAATTCCCCAAACCTCAGCATTATTTTGCTTTTTCAATACTTCTGCGAATGCCCCATTACCACACCCTATGTCTATTATTTTTTTAGCATCTTCAGGTAAATATTTTAGCATTTCATACCTAATATTATCATAATAACCATCAGGTTTAGAAGCATAATCCATATCTATATTTTTTAATAGCGGTAAAGATATTAATTCTACTGTAAAACAAAAGAGAAAGTCAAACACATAGACCACACAACATTTATTGTATCTTTACGCCGCATACATTTTTCATAACACAATCATTGCTTTATGATAAAAGATATTTCCGTAATTATCTTAAACTATAATTCATCAGAGTATACTATAAATTGCATCAAGTCTATACAAGAACAAACTTCAACCCAGAACAGTCTTGAATTCATTATAGTTGACAATGCCTCAAATTTAGAGGATTTCAATAATCTTAAGACCTTCATTGATAATAGCAACATCCCTTCTATACAATTAACACGAAGCAGAATAAATACTGGATTTGGAACAGGAAATATGCAGGGAGTACAATTCGCCCAAGCTAAGTATTATGCATTTATCAATAATGATACGATACTACAGAATGATTGTTTAAGTATCACACGTGATTTTCTTGAAAAAAATGCGAAGGTAGCTATCTGTAGCCCTCAGCAATATGACGAAAACGGAAATGTGAAAAAATCGTTTGATCATTTTCTAACGCTTAGAAGAGAACTTTTTGGACGTAAAATTTTAGAAAAAACAAATCCAAAAAAGTATCTCAAAAGAAAAAAAGTATATGAACAACCTGTAAAAGTACAGAGTGTTCCCGGATCGTTTATGGTTATAAAAAGTGAAGCATTTGATAATGTAGGTGGTTTTGATACAAATATTTTTCTTTATTATGAAGAAACTGATTTATGCTATAGAATAGCAAAAAATAAAAACACCAGTAATGAGTGCTATCTAGTCCCAGAAGCAAAATATACCCATTTTACAGGAAAAAGCACAAAACCTGGAATACCTATAGCCAAAGAATTAAAAATATCGCTATTATATGTTCTTAAAAAGAATTCAGGCTATCTGCATTATCTAATTTTGAGAACCTTTTTGACGTTAAAATTTCTTTTGAAAGCCCCTTTCAAAAAGAAAAATTTAGTTCTGTTCAATTTATTGGTTAAAGGAGCTCCTTTATCCGAATCTTTAAAACACAAACAAGTTATAGCTAAACAATAATATGCATATATTACATTTATCAGCTGTAAACAACTGGGGAGGCGGAGAAAATCATATCGAGAATTTATGCCAGGAACTTCAAATCTCCAATCCTGAGGTAAAAAACACAGTTTTCTGTATAAAAGATAAAGCATTTCATAAACGATTACAGAAAACCAACATCAGTTATATTACCTCTAAATTAGGAGTAAAGTTTGATCCTAGATATTTCATCAAACTTGGGATGTTTTGTAAAAAACATAAAGTGGATATTATACACATACACGATACCAGTGCAATAGTACTAGCAATTCTGGCCGATAAGTTTTTTAATTTACCACCTTTTATTTTTAGTAAGAAAACATCTTTTCCAATTAAAGATCGAAAAAAAACACTTTTTAAATACAACTATCCGAAAATTAAAAAGATTCTTTGTGTCTCAGATGAAACAAAAAATGTGACTGCTCGAGCAATAGAAGACAAAAGTAAACTTATAACGATTTATCACGGCACAAATTTACATACTAAAAGCACAAAAACTGAATTTTTATTACGAGAGCATTTTAATATCCCTTCGGATAAAACCATAATTGGTAATATCGCCAATCATATTAGAGCTAAACACCTGGATACCTGGGTTGACGTAGTAGATGAACTTATAAATCATAGAAAAAGGGAAGACTTTTTTTTCATTCAGATAGGTACATTTACCGAAAGAACGGAAGACTTGTTAAACCGGGTTAATCAATTAAACCTAAAAGATCATATGATTTTTATGGGATATACCCCAAATGCTTCTAATTTTATCCCACAGTTTGACATGACCTTAATAACCTCTCAAAGCGAAGGAATACCACAAGTGATTTATGAATCCTTTTATCATAAAACACCTGTCATAAGTACTGATGTTGGTGGAATACCCGAGATCATAGAAGATGACGTTAATGGACTATTATCACCAATGCATGACCCTAAGAGTTTATCTGATCATATTCTAAAACTGTCAGCAGACCCTGAATTAAAGCAACAATTCATAGAAATCAGTCATATGAAACTTTTAGAAAATTACACTACGACCAACATGGCACAGCAGACTCTTAAAGTCTATAGGCAGATTGTCAAAAGTAAAGATGTAAAATAAAATATCAATAAATACCAATCGCGTGAAAAAAGAAGATGAAGAAATAACAGCAGCTCTTGATGTCCTTAAAAAAGGAGGAATTATTCTATACCCCACAGATACGGTATGGAGCATTGGTTGTGACGCCTCTAATGGTGATGCAATCGATAAGATTTTTAAATTAAAACAGCGCGAGGAAGGTAAATCTATGATTTGTCTTGTAAGCGATTTTAAAATGTTACAGCAGTACGTGGAAGATGTCCCGGAGGTAGCCTATGATGTTCTAAAATATGCTAATAAGCCTACAACTATAATCTATGACAAGCCTATCCGTGTAGCCGAAAATATCGTTGCAGAAGATGATACTTTAGCCATTAGAGTAGTAAGAAATGATTTTTGTAACAAACTAATAAGAAAGCTAAAAAGACCTTTGGTTGCGACATCTGCAAAAATTAATGGAAAAAATACTCCCAAAGCTTTCAAAGAAATTTCAAAGCCTATTTTGGAAGGCGTAGACTATGTCGTAAATTTGCCCGACAAAAATAAAAATGCCAAACCGTCGTCCATTATCAAAATAGGAAATGACAGTACGGTTAAGGTGATTAGGAAGTAAATGGATCCATGTCTGAAGAGAACAAAAATTATAAAGAAGCTTTAACACAACCTATTTTTAAAACAATATCTCAGGCGGCAACTGAACTTGCTGTAGACACCTATATAATTGGTGGTTTTGTCAGAGATCACTTATTACAAAGAGGTTCTGCAAAGGATATTGATGTCGTAGCAGTAGGTAGCGGTATAGAACTAGCAAAAAAAGTTGCTGACAAATTACCTAATAAACCTAAGGTGCAGATATTTAAAACCTATGGTACCGCAATGATAAAAACGGATTCCATAGAAATTGAGTTCGTGGGAGCTCGAAAAGAATCTTACAGTGAAGAAAGTAGAAATCCCTTGGTTGAAAATGGAAGCTTACAGGATGATCAAAATCGCAGAGATTTTACGATTAATGCTCTAGCACTAAGTTTGGACACTAAAAATTACGGACAATTACTCGATCCCTTTAATGGATATGAAGATTTAAAATCTAAATTAATACGTACTCCTTTAGATCCTGACATCACGTATTCAGATGATCCATTAAGGATGATGAGAGCTATACGTTTTGCTTCTCAATTACATTTTAAAATAGAAAAAAAGTCTTTAGAAGCCATTACAAGAAACAAAGAGCGAATCAACATCATAACTAAGGAGCGTATTGTTGACGAATTAAACAAAATACTCCTCAGTGAAAAACCATCTATTGGGTTTAAGCTATTAGAAAAAACCGGTTTACTTCACTATATCTTACCAGAATTGATTGCCCTTAAAGGAATCGATGAAGTGGAAGGTCAAAGACACAAGGACAATTTCTTCCATACGCTTGAAGTTGTCGATAATATTGCTGAAAACACAGACGACCTTTGGCTAAGATGGGCCGCATTATTACATGATATAGGAAAAGCACCTACTAAGCGGTTTAGCAAAAAAGTAGGCTGGACATTTCACGGTCACGAATTTGTAGGATCTAAGATGGTATATAAGCTGTTTAAAAGGCTTAAAATGCCACTCAATGACAAAATGAAATTTGTTCAAAAAATGGTCCTGATGAGTTCCAGACCAATAGTCATTGCATCTGAGGTTACAGACTCAGCTGTAAGAAGACTTGTGTTTGATGCAGGAGATCATATTGAAGAATTAATGACCCTATGTGAAGCGGATATTACAACTAAGAATCCAACACGCTACAAAAAGTACCATAATAACTTTAAACTGGTACGTCAAAAAATGATTGAAGTAGAGGAACGTGATCGTATTCGCAATTTTCAACCCCCGGTAAGTGGTGAAGAAATTATGGAATCTTTTAACCTGAAGCCATCAAAAGAAATTGGGATTATAAAAGAGGCTATTAAAGAAGCTATTCTTGAGGGAGAAATATTGAATGAACATCAAGCAGCTTTTAATTTTATGATTAAAAAGGGCCAGGAACTTGGTCTGAAACCGGTTAAAAAATAATTATGCGAAAATATTTTAAACCATTAGTTGTCACATCAATCGTGTTCATTTACCTAATAATCATAGCAGGGGCTGTGGTAAGAATGACAGGGAGCGGTATGGGATGTCCTGATTGGCCTAAATGTTTTGGTTACATCATACCTCCTACTGAAGCTTCTCAGATTCAGTGGAAACCTAATCACGAATATAAAAAAGGTACAATTATTATTTTTGAAGAAGCTCTAAAAGTTGCCAAAAGTGATTTTACCACATCAACCAATTTTACTCCACAAATGTGGGATGAATACACTAAACATAACTATGCAAAGTTTAATGTATGGCATACGTGGATTGAATACATCAATCGTTTGGTTACGGTATTATCCGGCATACCTATTTTACTGATGATAGCATTTTCCTTTTTCTTTTTAAAAGAAGATAAAAGAATAGTTTTTCTCTCTTTTCTAACTTTAATCGCAATGGGATTTCAGGCATGGTTAGGAAAAGAAGTAGTAGACTCTAACCTGTTACCATTTAAAATTACTGTACATATGGTTATGGCATTTATTATTCTTGCTATACTTCTATATCTGCTGTTTCTTGTCAATAAAGAGCGAAATGAAAACATATTCCCCGGATCCTTTAAGGCTGTATTAATTTTTTCAGCTGTTCTCACATTAATTCAGGTGGCACTAGGTACTCAGGTAAGACAATATATTGACGAGCAGGTAAAAACCTTAGGCGAAAATGCGAAATCAGAATGGTTAAATCCACCAGCACTCAATTTTTATATACATCGTTCGTTATCTATACTCATAACAATTACTAATTTATGGTTGTTTTATACCAATAGAAAATTAAACTTAGGTTTGTTCAGAATGAATTGGGTGATGATATGTATCGGACTTGAGATTATCACAGGAATAACCATGTTCTACTTGGATTTTCCTTTCCTATCTCAGCCACTTCATTTAGTGATTTCATCGTTATTATTTGGTCTACAATTTTATGTATTGCTAAAAGTTTTTAATCCTAAAAAAGCCTTAGCAGGAATCTGATTTGTAAATTAAGCTTGTATCTTTGCAAATCCTAATTTATCAATAATGATATATCGATTTAGAGTTATTTTGGACACAGAAGAAGATGTGTTTAGAGACATTGAAATAGAGCAAAACGCTACACTAGAGCAGTTTCATAATGTAATTACTCAATCTTTTGGGTTTGATGGTAATGAGATGGCCTCTTTCTATACCAGTGATGAGCAATGGAATCAGGGTGAAGAAGTGTCCCTATTTGATATGGGTGATGGTAACGATCCTGTTAAGTTAATGAATGAAACATATATTGAGGATATCGTAGATGAGGACTCTCCAAAAATGATTTATGTGTATGATTTTTTAAGCATGTGGACATTTTTTGTAGAACTGGCAGAAATCGCTGAGTATGAAAATGGCAGAGAATATCCGAACATAATGTTCGTTCACGGTCAATTACCTGATCAGGCTCCTGATAAAGAATTTATTTCTGAAGACATTGATGATTTTGATGATGAGGATGATAGTTTTATAGATCTTGATGAATATGATGATCTTAATTTTGACGAAAATTGGAATTAATTCGTAGTTTCAAAGATTCAGACTTTATTAGCATCTAAGATGAATTTGGAAACCAAAAAAACTTCAACTCACTTTTAATTGAGCACGTTTAGAGATTTAAAAATATGGCAAAAGTCTATGCAATTAGTTACAAGTGTTTACTTAGAGACTAAGGACTTTCCTAAAGAAGAAATATACGGATTAACTTCGCAGATAAGAAGAGCTGCTATTTCCATACCTAGTAATATATCTGAAGGATTTGGCAGGAAAGGAAAAAACGATTACCTCAAATTTTTAAACATAGCAATGAGTTCGTTGTTTGAACTTCAAACTCAATTAGAGATTAGTAAGAATTTATTATTTATAAGCGAAAAGACTTTTGATAATTTATTTCAAGACTCTAGAGAAATAGAAAGGATGTTATCCAGTTATATTAATAAAATTAAAGACTCCTAAAAAAACTATAGAACTTTGTTTCTTAGCATCTTTGATTCTATGTAACTTCTAAATTTTAAAAACAAAAACATGATCAACTTATACAGCACCCAGATAGAATCTTTATCGGTTCATAAAATTGGAAATAAAAGTAGAAATGAGAATATCTTCCTTTCAGACTCTCCTTATCAGCTGAATGATGAGCTGATTGCTCTATTAAAAGAATATTTCTTTAAGCCTTTTAGAGAAAAGGAAGAAAACTATTTTCAGTTTGCCAATGAAGTGGATATAGAGTTCAATCCACTGTACAAAATTGTTACTGAAATTTTTGATCATCCTTCATCAGTTCATGAAAAGTCAAAAAGGATTGCGTCTTTACTTTATGAGCAGTCCCAGCATCCACATATAAAAAGTGGTGAAGTATACGTAGCTTATCTTGATAATGTCAGCATAGATAATGAAAAAACAAGTGCTGTAGGAATTTTCAAATCAGAGCTTAAACACGATTTTTTACAATTTCAAGAAAATGGTTCTGATCTTGAGCTTTTAATTCAGCAAGGAGTTAACCTAAACAAGCTTGATAAAGGATGCTTAATATTCAATCACAAAAAAGAAGAAGGCTATAAAATTCTGTCAGTGGATTCTAATCGTTATGATACCAAATATTGGTTAGAACATTTCTTAGGAGTTGAAGCTTTTGCAGATGAGAATTTCTACACTAAAAAATACATGAAATTCTGTCAGGACTTCGCTAAAGATGTGGTATTACCGGCTGAAGACAAGAAAGAGGAAGTGATGTTTATGAACAGAGCTATCAACCACTTTGCAAAAAATGACACTTTTGAAGAGTCATCGTTTCTTAATGAAGTTATTGACAATCCGGATTTAATTCCAGAGTTTAAAAACTATAAAGTAGAAAAAGCGCCAAAGTATCAGATAGAAGATTTAACCACCTTCCCTATTGCCAATACTGCAGTATCAGCGGCTAGAAAAAAAATAAAGAATCTTATTAGCCTGGATACAAATGTGCAGATTAAAATGGATTTTATTAATCCTGAATCTGCAGAAAAGTTTGTTGAAAAAGGTTGGGACGAAGAAAAGCAGATGTACTATTATTTGGTATATTTTAATAAAGAAATTAAGGGCTAATAACTAAAGTCCCTTACATTTGATATCTAAAATTTTATTATTAAAAGTAGAAATTGAAAGCTTATCTCCTATTCAACTTCTACATTTTACCTGATAATTCATAACTTTTTTCATCTGATCATCAGTCAATTATTTTAATATTTTAACGTATTCGGAAAAAGGTCATAAATGTTACCTTTGTCCTTTATTTAAAATTTTTAACCAAAATCAGGGTAACAATTCTTCTATTTAAGACACATACCTATATAAACTAATAGAAAAGCTATTATAAAATGAAAAAAATAGTAACCACCATATTTCTTTTGGTATCTACAATGACCATCATTGCTCAGACTGAAACTTCAAATAATGAAAAATTGAATTTACAATCTCCTACTGGAGTAAGCTTATTTCAAAGCAATTCAACAAACGGAATCTGGGCAACAGGAACAATTACTGCAGATCGCTGGGGAGTTTTTGAAGACGCTACCAGCGCTAAGGAACACCTAACCATACTTCCAGGTGGTAATGTGGGTATTGGGACTACAAATCCTTCTCAAAAGTTAACGGTACAATTTGCCGGAGAAAGTGGGATAACCGCAAAAGCAATTAGCAATGGCACTTACGGAGCTGCAAATATTGTGGTAGATCCAGCTACTGGTTTTCCTGGACGTTTTCTATTTAGAGAAAATGGACAAAATAAAGCTTGGATAGATTACCTTGGACAAAAAATAAATATTAGAAACAGTTCAAACCTTTCCTTTTTTACTGTTCTAACGGATAATGGTAATGTAGGTATCGGCACCACTACTCCATCTGAAAAGCTTGACGTCATAGGACGTATCCGAGCATCACAGTCTATTGATGTTACAGGAATATCCAATCCCACAAGTGGAGTAACCATGAATTTAGCATATAGCGCATCTGATTTCGGCTTAGTTCGTGCTCGTGACTGGAATAATAACATATGGAAACCCATACATTATCAAGGCTCTTATCATAATTTTGAAACAGGTAATGTGGGGATTGGTATGGATAATCCAAGTATGAAGTTACAAGTAGCTGGATCCGTAGCTGGTGGAAACAATAATACAATGTCCTTAGATTACAACGAATGGTTTAATTTTGGTAATGCATCCGGCTATGGTTTTATCAATTGGTTTTCACAAGCTAATACCAGTAGAAATGATTTTATTAATACCCATGCAACAGTAAAAGCTTCTTCTATTCTTGGAGGTAATGGTGAAATAAGATTCTTTACATCTCCCACAAATAATGGCATTGGGCAATCATCTGGTTTGCTGGAAAGGATGACGATTGAATCCAATGGAAATTTAGGTATCGGAACCATATCACCTTCCTCAAAGCTTGAAGTAAGAGGAGGAATTAAAGCATCCTATGATACTAACAGATCGATTACATTTTTTACTGCAGGAGATGGAAACGCCTATATGAATATGGTTGGTGGTACATCAACCTCAAGATTTGGATTTCAAGTTGATGGAAGTAGTAAAATGTCCCTGATGCAAAATGGTAATGTAGGTATTGGTACCACAAACCCAGACGCTAAACTAGCAGTTAACGGAACTGTACATAGTAAAGAGGTAAAAGTAGACTTAATAGGATGGCCTGATTATGTTTTTGAGAGTGATTATAACTTACCTACACTACAGCAAGTAGAACAACATATCAACGAAAAAGGACATCTACAAAACATTCCATCTGCTACGGAGGTTGAAAAAGAAGGTATTAAATTGGGAGAAATGAATGCTAAACTTCTTCAAAAAATTGAGGAATTGACTTTATATATGATAGAGCAAAATAAAATTAACCAAGAACAACAATCTCAAATCCAAGAATTGAAAAAGGAAATTGAGACACTAAAAACTAAATAAACTATGAAAGACCTTTATATACCATTTATCGCTGTATTATTTACGTACAGTGCTTTTGCTCAGAATCCTAATTTTTATATTGATTCCAACAATAAATATGTGGAATTTAAAAAGACTATTATTAGTGATGATTTTTATAATGCTGCTCAGATAAAAGTAGGAACTTATTTAACTCTTGGGAATTATGGAAACACAAATAACTCTTGGATAGGTAGTAATGCTATTTTGGATTATTCAAGCTATGGTGGCAGAGGATCATTAGGTGACAAGAATCTATTTATACCGGCTTGGAATCAAGGAACTGCCTTAGTCATTACTCCGGATTTTGTAGGTGGAAATTTCACAGGATACACACATAGTTGGAATTCTTCATCTAATCAGGTAGACATTAAAGATTTCAATACCACCTGGAATTTAGGTCCGGAAAAAAGTTTTGTTAACAGTAAACTAGGTGTTGGAACAACTAATCCAACACAGAAATTCCAAATAGACGCAAATGACACTGCAATTCAAGTGCAACTAAACCGAACTGGTACTAATTCAGGGAAAGTAGATTTTGGTGTTGATGGAGATGGATTACATTATTGGGTTGGAGGATATGATGGTTTTGGCAAAGAAGAATTTTTTGTGGGATCCAATGGTAATATAGGTGTTGGATGACCTTCTAAATTACTACTAAATTCTCTCATTGTCATAAATTTTTCTTTTGTGAAATATCCTGCTTCCATCCATGCAGCAAATAATATTGGTGCGGCATGACCTTTTGATAATACTAATCTATCGCCTTTA
>NZVW01000098.1 GCA_002697475.1 Aquimarina sp.
AAGACATTCAGAGAACGATTGAAGGATTTTCCTGTTACTGTAGATTACCTTAACAGATTCAGGACCGCAAAACAAAAAAGACAGACATTAGAAGACCTGGAGGGCGGAAAGGTTGATATCATCATAGGCACGCATCAACTGGTCAATAAAAATGTAAAATTTAAAGATTTAGGATTGTTGATTATTGATGAGGAACAAAAATTTGGTGTAGCTGTTAAAGACAAACTTAAGACCATTAAGGAAAATGTGGATACGTTGACACTGACTGCAACCCCTATACCACGTACACTACAGTTCAGTTTAATGGCTGCGAGAGATTTGTCTACTATTACCACACCCCCACCCAATCGATATCCTATAGAAACTCAGGTGATTCGTTTTAATGAAGAAATCATCAGAGATGCTGTTAGTTATGAAATTCAGCGAGGCGGACAAGTCTTTTTTATTCACAATAGGATTGAAAATATTAAGGAGGTCGCAGGTATGATCCAACGTGTTGTCCCTGATGCTAAAATAGGTATTGGTCACGGACAAATGGAAGGCAAAAAACTTGAGGACTTAATGCTTTCTTTTATGAATGGAGAGTTTGATGTATTAGTATCTACAACAATCATTGAAAGTGGATTAGATGTACCTAATGCGAATACTATTTTTATTAATAATGCTAACAATTTTGGAGTGTCAGACCTGCATCAAATGCGGGGTCGTGTAGGGCGTAGTAATAAAAAGGCGTTTTGTTACTTTATTACTCCAGAGTATTCTGCGATGACTGAGGATGCACGTAAAAGAATTACTGCGCTCGAGCAGTTTTCTGAGCTTGGCAGCGGTTTCAATATTGCTATGAAAGATCTGGAAATCCGTGGTGCCGGAGATTTATTAGGTGGAGAGCAAAGTGGATTCATAAATGAAATAGGATTTGACACCTATCAAAAGATACTGAATGAAGCTATCGATGAGCTTAAAGAGAACGAATTCAAAGAGCTTTATGAAGATGACACTAAAGAAAAAGTATACTTAAAAGATACACAGATTGATACTGACTTTGAACTTCTATTCCCCGATGATTATATCAATAATATATCCGAAAGACTTAATTTGTATACTGAACTAAATAGTATTAAAACCGAAGAAGAGTTGTTAGCCTATGAACAGCGACTCATTGATAGATTTGGAGAACTACCAGACCCTGCGATTGATCTTCTAAACTCCGTTAGAATTAAATGGATTGCAACCAGTATTGGTCTAGAAAAGATTGTCATGAAACAAAATAAAATGATCGGATATTTTATAAGCGATCAGCAATCCGAGTTCTATCAGAGTCCTGCGTTCACTAAGGTATTACAATATGTCCAGACACATAGCGGTCAGGTTAAAATGAAAGAAAAACAGACCAGAAATGGTTTACGACTTTTATTAAACTTTGAAAAAATTACATCTGTAGATAAGGCTTTAAAAGTATTGCAGCCTTTAAGTCAGACAAGTTAATATTGCAGGAGATGTTTATAGGCGGTTACTATCAGGAGGGAATAAAAGAAAGTACACTAAAACCGTAAAATTATTACCTTTATTCGGTAAAGTGCATTTTTTATCGATCAAAAGTGTTAATATTTTATTAATATATAATTAAAAGATTTAAACTTCTGCTTACTTTTATACTATAATTTCAACTCCATTCTGATTATGATCAGCAAAGAAAAATATAGTTTTCTTAGTAACTCCTTTGCCATAGAAGGAGATGGATTAAGCTCATTGGGCAAGAAGAAATTGTACATTATTAATTATACGAAAATTAAAAAGCAGTTCATACAGGAAATAAAGAACTACCATAACCATCCTGAGCTTGTAAGCATCGAGGAGTTTGCTATGAACTATTCTCTTGGATATCATATTTGTCATAATATCGAAGATTTTTTTAGTAAAGAATCAATGTTTATTGAAGTTAAAAAATTTTTAGAAAGCATTAATTTCGTCGCATAAATCAGTTTTGACACAGAAACGTGTACTCTTCTACATTATACAACCTTCCTTTCAAGAATTTATTTATTATATTTCTTTCCGGTAATTTTACCTGACCAACCCCTAAAACCCCGCTGTAATTGGTATGTCGGGTTAATGACGGGTTAAAGTCAAGATTAAAATTCTAATTTTTTAAGATCAAAACCTAATATTGCATCAGAAAGTGAAAGCAAAAACTAATGATTCTACCGCGGAGAAAAATGTTAGTCAAGTTTCTAAAAATACAAGAATCATGAAACAACCGGAATTAGGTCTTAAAATATCAGAACTCAGAAAAGCAAAAGGTTTTACCCAGGAGGAGCTTGTCGAAAAATGCAACATTAGTGTAAGAACTATACAGCGCATTGAAGCCGGAGAAGTTACTCCTAGAAGCTATACCATTAAAACTATACTTTCTGCACTAGAATACGATCTGGAAGAGATCAAAACTGAAAATAACAGCATAACGACAGAGTTTAAAAAACTGTTGTTCCTGGAAATTGATGATACTAAAGAAGCTAATCATTTAGTTAAAAATCTGGACATAGCATGGGTCAGTGGTATTGTCTATTTCATTTTGGGTTTTGGAGAAATGGCTATCGATTATTATAGATATGAGGACAATGAAATGATCGTTGGTAAACCCTTTTATTGTATTGCTAAATTATTACTTCTAGTATCACTCATTTTATTCACCAGAGGTTTTATATTGACAGGTAAGGTGTTAAATAACTACTTATTAAGGATTACAGCATTCATCTTCATATTTATGGGATGTGTTTTTTACTTCTATGATATTTTGACCCTATTTACAGAGGGTTTTGACTATCAAATCGTTCTTGGTGCTGAGGCTATGACTTATGGTATTATAGGTGTGCTATTTGGTATTTCAGTACTGCGACTTCAAAAGATTTTAGGAACAATTGCATTGATTACAGGTATATTTGAAATTGTTACCTACGGGTTTATGATGACTGTACTATTAGCTATAGTTGGACTCTTTCTTCTAACACCCACGTTAATTTTGGAAGTCATTCTTCTCTACAAAGTTAGCCTACTGATTAAGGCTAAGTACAGAGAGCTTTCCTCTTTCTAAAGAAAATCAAATTTTGAAATTTTTACAGTTATCGTGTACATACCGATAACCAAAATTCTTATTGTCTAATTTTTAATTAAATACAAAACATTATGCAAACTATTAAGATTATTATTGTACTGCTATGTCTTACAGTATCAAACATTTTTGCACAGAACCAGGTTGATGTAATATTTCTTACTGACTATTATAAAAGCTATCTTGAAGCAGCGAAATCTTCGAAAAATGAAAATGAAGTATATAGCTCCATAGTACAAATGCCCATTTACGAAAAGTATTTTTCTAAAACTGAGTATGCCCCTTTTGTCCTGGAAGACTTAAAAAGTGAGCAAATTGACAATACCCAGCTTATGAAAAAAATTGAAGGTATCGCATCTAACAAAGATGAAATTGAAACCATTATATCATCTAGTGTAAAAAAGTCTTACTCCTCAATACCTCTTGCAAAGCTAAAAGTATACATTTTACCCACAAAAGGTGAATTAAACTTTATGTCCGAAAGTATGAGCGGTATTTATGGATTAACTGCCGGCAATGATGCTATATTGATATCTATAGATACCTCGCAGAACGGTTGGAAAAAGATGCTCCCGTATGCCATAGCCCATGAATATTATCATGCCTACTGGACCAAAGAAAATTATCATAAACTCACCGGCTGGAACTTATTAGATTTTCTATGTTTTGAAGGTAGAGCGGATTACTTTGCCAAACAATTATATCCAGATGTAAAAACACCTTGGACAGAAGCCTTATCAAAAAAAGACGAGGACACTTTATGGAAAACTATATCCCCAGATTTATACAACCAGGATTTTGATTTTATGCTTAATGTGATGTTTGGGTCCGAAGAATATCCAAAATGGGGCGGCTATTCACTGGGGTATACTATCACCAATAAAGCCCTTCAAGAAGAAAACAAATTAACTATCAATGAGTGGACTAACTTACATCCCACAGGCTTATTGAGCTTATCCGGTTTTCAAACAAATTAAACTGAATAAGGCGGGAGAGTACTCTCCCGCCTTATTCATTATTCATAATTCATTTATGTCATCCTTTAAGATACCTTGTCCAGATACTTTAAAGGTATTAAAGACAACATTGACCGCTAGAAATAGTACCGAAACAAGCTTGCCCAGATGGGCTTGGCACTGCACAACGCTCTCCCTCTGCACAATCAAACTGGCAAAAATACAAACCGAAACAACCACTTGGACAGTCAGAAATTTCAAAATCTCTCCCTCCTCTGATAATCTTTTGATCCTTTTTACTGATTACTGAAATACCGTTGATTTTTAAAAATGCTTTTTTCATAATAATTTGGTTTTAAGATGTATATAAATATAAGCAAAGCAATATTAAAATCTATTAATTCAATGTTTTCTAAATATTATTAGATAGATTATTACCGGTGTTTTGTATATTTTGATACAGAAACAGTGTCCTGTAAAAGTTGATAGTCATCGTCAGTAATGCTGGGAAAATTTCCATAATTTGTGAGTTCGCATATCTGATCTCTATTTGAAACACCAATGACTGCTGATCCTATTGCTTTATCACCTAAAACGTAATCAATCGCCGTGTGTGACAAAGGTTTATCTATATGGGTAACATCCTTTAAACTTGATATATACTGTTGAACTTCTTCCTTAGTATGACTTAAATAAGCTTCAGGTTTTTTACCTGCTAACAGGCCTTTTACCAAAGTACCCCTGGTAAGCACACTGATATTATTTTTAGCAAGAAGTGGCAGGCACTCTTCTTCAGGTCTTCTGTCTAACAAACTATACTGCATCATTACGCTGGTGATATTCGCTTTAGCAATGTAGGCCCGTATAACATTAGGACGAATAGAGGAGATTCCATAAAATCTTATCTTACCTTTTTCTTTAAGGATTTCAAATGCTTCTATAGTCTCATCCATCGGGTCTTCAATAGTCCCGCCATGTAATTGATAGAGATCTATATAATCCGTTTGCAGACGCCTAAGACTTTTATCTACAGCTTCTAAAATATATTCTTTCTTTGGGTTCCATATCCAATCAGATCCATCATCCTTCCACTGATTACCAACTTTAGTTGCAATCACTACTTCATCACTATGCCGTTTTAGAGCTTCTCCAACGATCTCTTCATTTTTACCTTTATCATATAGGTCTGCAGTGTCAAAGAAATTAATTCCTTCGTCTAGTGCTTTTTGAATTAAATAAATAGAACGTTCTTTGTCATCAACAGGCAATGACATACAGCCCATAGATACTTTTGAGACTTTTAAGTCTGAATTTCCTAATTGATTATATTGCATTTTTTTAAACTTAATATACGACTTAAATCATAAAAGAATTGCCGTTAAATCATAAATCGTTATTGTCATTGGTTATCTCATTAATTGGGCTGCTTGTCAGTGCTCAGGACTATATCATTTACCACAAAACTATAAATATAGCCGAAGAGGAATTTTTTATTAAAAATAATTCAGAAAGAGCTTTACAACTCTACGATTCTATTTTTAATCAATACGATTTTGTTTTTGTAAAAGATATTCTTAATGCTGCTCAAATTGCTAAGTCCAGCAAAAAACCTTTCCGTCAATTCTTGAATAAGGGATTTGAATTAGGCCTGAAAATAGATCACTTAAAGGAATATCCTTTGCTAGATGATTATTATAAATGGATATATAAGAATCAACAACTGAAAAAAGAATATGATACGCTCCGCAAGCAGTACTTAAAAAAGATAGATTTTGAGTACTTAAATTTAACTTATCAACTATTAAAGACCAGCTTAACAAACACGAAAAATCGAGCCAATACAATTATTGGAAACAAGTTAAACGAATTACGGATCGTATTAAAATCATGACTGCGAAGAAAGGATTTCCCGGAGATCGACTAATTGGTATCTCAGACAGTACTATATTTAAAGAAATCGGTAAACCTTATCTTGATTTATATCCGCAAAGAAAAACCTATAAAAAACTATGGTATATGAGTTCTGAAGAAAAAAATTTAGTTGCAAAACATCCGTTAATCATATATCTACACAATCCTTGTTCTTTTAATTACTATAAAGACCTATTTATAGATGAAATCAAAAAAGGGAATATTCACCCCAGAGATGTGGCGTTAATTCATGATCAAGTCTATTCCTATCGCAGTGATATGCGAAACGGTTGCGGCGGTTCTAAAAAGGCTTTTTTAATAAATAAGTTTGCTACCTATCCTAAAAGCATATCTGAAAAAGAAACTAATAGATTGAGAGAAGATTTTTTTATAGTAACAACAACTATAGACCGTAAAAAGATGGAATACCAAGACAAATACGGTTTTAAGCTATTCTCAGGAGTATGGAATAGCAGATAATAATTTCAGAAATGATAAAAAGCATCTTCAATATGCTCTATTCTCTGTCCTAACTTATTCTCTACAATTGCCACTATATCAAATCGTAATTCCAGATCAATATCATGTTCCGTAATATAATGATCCATCGCTTTGACTAACTGCTGTATCTGTTTAGGCTTTACAAAATCCTGAGGATTACCAAAATCAGGGGTACTTCTTGTCTTAACTTCTGCCGCAACAATAAATTCGTCTTTTGTGGCAATGATATCAACTTCCGCCTTTTGATATCTATAATTTCTTTCGAGTACAGTATATCCCTTCTCTTCAAGCAACGCGATGGCCAATGTTTCTCCTTTTTTACCTAATTCATTGTGCTCTGCCATAATGAACTAAATATACGATAATTTAACCTGCTCTTCACCGACAACTAATTCAGCTTCAGTACCCAGTAACAATGTTCTGTTATCCTCAATATGACCAAAGGGAAACTCATAAGCCACCGGGAAGTCATAATCTTTGACTACTTCTTCAATGATCTCCAGAGCTGTCTTGCCAAAAGGAATATTATTATCATGCATTTTTGTCATCCCTCCAACAATTAATCCATTAAGCTGTTCAAAATATCCATTTCTTTTCAGGTTTTGTAGCATACGATCCAAATGATATAGGTATTCATCAAGATCCTCAATACATAGGATTTTACCAGCTGTATCCAGTGACGATCTGGATCCGCAAAGTGAATACAGTATAGATAAATTACCGCCTACTAATTGACCTTTGGCCTCCCCCGTCCTATTCATTTTACTACCCTTGATTTCTACCGAATTTAATTTACCAAATAAAGCCTGCCTAAAAGACTCAATAGCTTCTCTGGAGCATTTATGTAAATCAACCGGCATAGGACCATGAATTGAAGCTATCCCTAAATTGTTAAGATGGCTGTGCAATACTGAGATATCAGAATAACCAATAATCCATTTTGGATTTTTTATAAACTTAGAAAAATCCAGATGATCTATAATACGAACAGTTCCATAACCTCCTCTGGCGCACCAAATAGCTTTAATTTCATCATCATCAAGCATCCGCTGAAAATCATCTGCTCTTTCTCGATCATTTCCTGCAAATTGATCTTGTTCTAAACCAATAGTTTTGCCTAAAACAGGAACTAAACCCCATGATTTTAAAATTTCTAAAGAGTCTTGAATTTCAGCCAAAGTAATTTTTCTGGCTGTAGATACTATAGCTACCTTATCTCCAGGGTTAAGAAATGTTGATTTTAACATCAGAATTCAATTTTTGACATACTAATTAACAAATGTTTTCGTTCTAAACTATTATATTGTAAAGAATTTGTCCCTTAAATTTTGCCTTAAACCTAAATGCCTATGATGTCAGATACTTCTACCTCATGTAATCTTTCAACATTAGATGAGTATGTTCACACATCTGAAAACCCGTGGAACGTAACCAGAATTCATCATTTGTACAGAAGAGTTGGCTTTGGGGCTTCTAAAGCAGAAGTTTTAAATGCTTTAGCCCAAGGTAATCCTGCTGCTCTTGTGGATTCTTTAATTGATCAGGCTCTTGCCTTAGCTCCTACTGCCGCTCCGGTATGGTCTACCTGGAACAGAGATGACTTTGAAGCTGCAGAAACAGCAAATGAAAATAACGATAATAGATATTTTAAATTGCAGGGTAAGTTGCAGATGACTACTGATATGCTTCAGAATAAATTAAGGGATCGACTGACCTTATTTTGGAGTAATCATTTTGTAACTGAGGACGACACCTATAGAAGTCCTGCTTATCAAGCTCAATACTACAATTTACTGCAGTTACATGCTATTGGTAATTTTAGAGACTTTGTGTATGACATTGGTATCTGTAATGCAATGTTAGAGTATCTCAATGGAGATGAAAACGTAAGGGACAGACCTAATGAAAACTACGCTCGTGAGCTATATGAATTATTTTCACTAGGTGTAGATAATGGTTATACTGAAGAGGATATTAGAGAAACCGCAAAGGCCCTGACCGGTTATGTTGACACTAATGATATTCCTTGGGGAGATATTCTGTTTAATGCCAATCAGTTTAGTAATGATACTAAAACAATTTTTGGCCAGTCCGGAAACTGGGGTTATGATGATGTAATCAATATTTTATTTACACAACGAACTAATGAAGTTGCCACTTTTATATGTGCTAAACTGTACACCTATTTTGTAAGTACTACTTGTAGCGAAACCATTGTTGCTCAGATGGCACAAACTTTTATTGCTAATAACTTTGAAATAGCACCGGTACTTCGACAGCTTTTTAAAAGTCAGCACTTTTTTGATATGGAGGCTATTGGTGCCATCATCAAGAGTCCTTTGGACTTAACATTATGCTTTTATAATGAATTAGGCTTTACTCTACCTGCTTCTTTAGATACTATAGATTTTTTAAGAGACTCTTCCAGGATTCTGGGTCAGGACGTACTAAATCCTATAGATGTAGAAGGTTGGCAAGGAGATGAAGATTGGATTAGCCCTGATTACTTAATAGGTCGCTGGGAATTAATCCGTTTTATGATCAATCAGGCTTGGACTGAGAATCAGGCGCAATTCAGAGATTTTGTCATTGGACTACCTATAGGTACACTGGCGGATGGAGTATTAGACCCTTCTTTGAGTGGCGCTGATGTGGATATTGCTGTAAGGGCACTGGTAAATTATTTCTTCCCAAGAGGAATTGAAGACGACATTTTATTTAATGAAATTTCAGGGGTATTTAGAGAGATTTTCCCTCCTACATACTACGAACCTGATGCGGTAGACCCAAACATCTGGCGACTAAGCTATAATGAGGTCGCAGATCAGCTTGCTGCCATGCTGAATTTTATTATTGACATCCCTGAATTCCAACTTAAATAAGACTACCATGTGCCAAACTAATCACCATCATACAAATAAAGTGCACGGATCGTGCAATACTGAAGACCATAAAAAATGGAATAGAAGATCTTTTCTACAAGCTTTAGGGCTCGTAGGAGGTGGCTCAATGATGCTTGCTAATACATCCTTATCAGTATCAAGACCCTCTCCTCTATCAGTTGCTCTAAGCCAATCTTTGAACGAAAACATTCTGGTAATCGTAAGACTTCAAGGAGGTAATGACGGTTTCAATACCATTATCCCGGTTTATGATTACGACATTTATGCCAATGCCCGTCCTTTGATCAGGATACCACCTAGTGAGTTTATTGATCTTGAAAAAGACATGTTTGCTATGCCAAAACCTATGAATAAACTGGAATCAGTTTGGGGTGATGGACAAATGAAAGTTGTTCATGGTGTAGGTTATGAAGATTCCTCATTATCCCACTTTACAGGATCAGACATCTATGCTAACACTAATTTAGTAGAACCTGAGAGAAGTGGTTTTATGGGTAGATATTTTCAGGAAATTTATCCAGATTATATATTTAATCCGCCACCAAGTCCTCCTTCATTACAGATAGGAAGTATAGGTAACCTGATTTTTAAAGGGCCAGTAAATGATTTTTCATTTGCAGTATCGAACCCAAGAAGATTAGAGCAAATTATAGAAAATGAGCGTATTTATCAAACATCTGAGTTAGGAGATTGTACCTATGAAGATAGACTGAGACATTTAAGGGAAGTAACCAATACGACATTTAACTATGCCGAAACCATCAGTGCTGCCTATGAGAGATCAACAGATTTTGGCGGCTATCTTGATGATGGTATGGGTCGACAATTTAATATCATCTCCAGATTAATAAAAGGAGGCCTGGGAACTAAAGTATTCTTAATTACATTGGGAGGGTTTGATACACATAATGATCAAATTAACAGACACCAAACCTTATTAAATTCCTTTTCAGAAGG
>NZVW01000099.1 GCA_002697475.1 Aquimarina sp.
ATTTCGGTAATTCAAAAAATTATCTCTGAATAGTTCTACATCTTCAGGATGAAGAAGTGTATTAAGAAAAGTATCAAGACCTGATTTTATTTCTTCTTTTTGATAACCGATCTGATCATAAAATGTATCAGACCAGATCTCTTTTTTTGGATTATTTAAGATTTTCCAATATCCTGCCTGCAGATCTTCGATAACTTTGTCAAAAAGCTCATTTTTAAGCATTTATTCAATCATTTCATTGTCTAAACAAGATAATGATTTCTTATTTATTTTCTTCGATAGAATTTAATTTAATGGATAGAGCCTTTGTAGAGATTTGTACTTCAACGAACGAAAGGAACAAGGAAAGCATTAATGCTAACAAACTTATACCAAATACAATATCAGCCCATTTGGCGATCCCCAGATATAATAGAAACATTGTAATAACACTACCCAGAAAACTTAAAATAGCAATGGCTTGCATATTTCTGATTAAAGAAAGCCTTTTCCGCAAATTTTTTATCTGTAATTTGATATTGGTTGATGATGTCTGTAAAAACTCTGAGTGAAGCTGTCTAATCAGTGCTGCAATAGCAAGATAACGTGCATTGTAGGCAAGCATAGTTAATGAAATTGCAGGAAACAGTAATGCGGGTATACCCATAGTTAGCGCCATAGCTTTTGTTTTTGTTACGCTAATTTAATTCAAAAAAATTAGACAGTCTTTTAAGCACTAATTTTGCTAATAAAGACTGCCTAAATAATAAACCTAAGGGGTAATCTATTTTATATTAAAAACCTTAGTAACTTCTTCATAAGACATTTTTTGTAGATCCTGAGTAGATTTTCCTGCGGCCTGACCTCCTGGAATTATTACATATCTGAATTCATCGAAGAAGGTGAATAGGTTTGTTCCTCCATCTAGAGTTGATACTTCTACACGTAATGAGCTACCACCTGAAAAGCTGGCTACTTCGAAACCATAATATTCACTTTGACCAGCTAATATAAATGGGAGCTGTCGAACCTCAGAAACTATAGCATTAACCTCTCTTCTTCCAAAGACTAATAATATATCTTCAGCAAGATCAAATTCGCCTGTGGTAAAAGACGTAAGTAACTGCTCATTAGTTTCTGATGCTGCCTCATTTTCAAAATCTCTTGTGATCCAATCAGAGTATATTACATTAGCTGTTCCAGGGTCTCCTTGTGGTCCCTGATCACCTTGAGGTCCTTGTTCTCCTTGTAATCCAGCTGGTCCTGCTGGTCCATCTTCCCCTTCACAAGAAATTATAAATAAAGTAAGCACTGCAATTAGAATACATTTTGATAAGTTTTTCATCGTTTTCATTTTTTTTAAAGTTTTTTAAAAGTTGATGAAGCAAACTTATCTAGGTATTAAGATTATAATGTCCGGTTATTTTGAAATTCAAAGAATTCGGACATAATTTAAGTTGTATCCCTGTATTCTTTAGGGGATAATCCAGTATGTTTTTTAAACGCACTATAGAATGTAGATTTTGAATTGAATCCAGCTTCCAGGCCTATAGACAATATAGTATAATGATTAAATTTTGGATCTTTAAGCTTAATTTTTGCATCTTCTATCCTCAGAGTATTAACGTAATCAGAAAAGTTTTTACCACTTATTTTGTTTATCAATTGGGATAAATAATTGCTGCTAATATTCAGATCTTTGGATATACTTTCTAAACTGAGGGACGAATCTCTGAAGATTTTACCTTCAAGCATTAAAAAATTTAATTCCTTAAAATATGCATTGTCGTCTGTAATCGGGTTGGTGTTCTTTGTTTTTAATTGCTTGAGTTTTTGACCTGCAAGTTGTGCGATCAGTTTAAATAGTATGATGTGTTTTTCTGTAAAAAAGTTTTTTTCAGAATGCTCTGAATCCAGTACCCCTATAATCTCATTATCGATCTTAATAGGCAATGCTAATTCTGAATTACGCTGTATATCGTCGACTATGTAGTCTTTGTGCCCAGACAAATCATTAACCAGCATAAATTGACCATTTGCAGCGACCTGACCAACTATCCCTTCTCCTATTTTAATTTCTAAAGGACTTAAAATTAGTCTTTGACCTTTATTCTTATTACCATAAGCTGCTTTCTGCACTAATACTTTCTTTTGTTTATCGATAGTGTATATGATAGCATCTTCGAGATGGAGCTGAGAGATACAATTCTCTACTATGTCCCATAAAACATCATCAACAGTATTTTTATCAAATAATGATGTAGCAAAATAACTTAAAACTGCAATTACGTCAGATGAGTTTTCTTCTAAACTGTCTATTTGATTTCTTTCGAGTACTAAGTTTAAACCGGCGAGTTGAAATTTATCAATAGACTGACGAGCAACTATATTGGGTGTATTCAATTCCTTTCCTTTGATATGAATCCTACCATAATGTAGAAAAGCAAAGTAGAATATCAGATAAAGCAACCAATAGGGATAATATGGAACGTGTCCGCTAATATCTTGTCTGATATAAAACAATGTTATTGTAAGCAACCATAATAAATTGAAAAATAATAGTATATAAACCAGACTTTTAATCCATAAAGTTTTTTGTCTAACATGATGAAATGAGAACTTGCCTATATCATTTTCATAGTTTTTAATTACTAAAAGATTCCATATACTAATGATAATGTTAAAGACTAAAGCAGAGTTTTCATCTACCTCAGCATGTAATATAGAAACTGTATTCTTTGTGATCCATGGGTGGCCTAAAAATACATTAACTTTTAAAAAAGTGTAAAGAATAAAAAATAGGATAAATGGGATATATAGATATATTTTGTTCTTTTTATATAGATCTTTTTTGTTCAAATAGTAGCAAATAAACCCTGTAAAAAATACCGGGCCTAAGTATTGGAATGGTAAAAAGAAAATTACAATCCAGGGATGTAATTTGACTATTTTAAAGTCAAATAACAGCACCATAATTATAGTTAAGCACGTACTGATTAAGAAATAGTATAGATACTTATACACCTTACTTTTTCCAGATGATGTAATTAATTGATAACAACTAATTATCAACAATGTCAGGTATCCCGAAAAAAGTAGGGTGTTAAAGAAATTAATTTTCATATATCAGTATCAACGTTACTTGTACTAAAATATGATGTTATATCATTATAATTTGTATGAATCTATTTGAATTAGTAAAAATACTATGTATTACAAACTTTGTTAAGTATGCTAATTTACTCTAAGGATTATAGATTCTGAGTTATTATTATTCATTACCACTTCAGATTTTCCAAAAGGAAATTCATTTTCTGAAGCATATATAGGTTTAGTTAAACATTTTTCTACAATGGAGTACTTGTTTCAGGTCGTTTCCAAGACCTTCTTTACTCCATAGGTAAAGGTCTTCTTCAATAATCAGAGGGTTTTGATTGGCCTGTAGATATTTAATTGTTGATAGTACAAGAGGATCTTTAACATCATCAAGCTTGATGATTGACTTACCTCCCGGGATAGACAATTCATTTTGATATATGTAGCAAAAGACTAAAACCAAATCTCCTTCTTTTGCTTGTACATCTATAAAGCAGTCAGAGGTAATAAAGGTATTTTTTTTAATCTGAAGCAGATTTTTTTGATTGTATAATACACTGTCTATTCTTATTAGCCCTTCTTTAGAATGGTAGTTTTCTTTTTGTATGGGTTGTTGAAGATTCATAAGAGTTCCTAAAAATACAGCACCATATTTTTCTCCACAATTACCTATAAAAGGGCCCGTTTGATCCCACCAATAGGTATAGTTAATGTTTAAGGTATTAACGTTTGGGCTTGCAGTTTTACTTAGATCGCTTTTAGTGCCTTTACAATACATTAAACAAAGGCTTACTGTAATTAAAGCAATAGATGTAATTATGAATGTAAATTTCTTAAAGTAATACATTATTCATCTTCTAGTAAAAAGGTAACTTTTACCTGATATTTTGCAGGTTCTTTCATTCTTCCACTATAAAATACCTGGCTTCTGTAATTTGAATTTTCAATTGTTATAATCTTTCCTATCTTTTTTTGAAGTTTTGAAGCAATAATGATGGCCTGATTTTTTGCATCTTCAATTGCTTTTTTACTGAGTTCACCTATTTGATTATGATTCAGTTCTTCCGCAAGTATATCTACACGGACGTTTGTAACACCTTCCATTTTTTGGCTTAAAATGCGTTGTACTTCATCTAATGAACTAGTTTGATAAAGATAAAATTCAGATGTGTTATAAGAGTATGATGTAATACGATACAACAAATCTTCTTCAAACTGACTAAAATCAATATTGACTTTACTAAGTGCTGATGCATATGCTTTTTTTAACTCGTCAATGGTTTTTCCGTCCACATTACGGTAATTATCACTAACAATCTCTCTGAATTCTATATTAATGATATATTCTTTTATTTTAATGTCATTAAGTGTTTCTCCAAAGACAGTGATCGAATTTTGTTGTTGTGCATTCATATGGTAAATACTTAAAAGAAGGAGTGCGATTATATTTGTGATAGCTTTCATATTTATTCTCTTTGAATTGTACAGTGTTATGGGATCACGGTTTCTTCGAGACACCAGTTTTCAGAAAAGTTTAGATGTTGTTGAGTAAAACTATCTGTGCCAAATTGTAATGGGCAATAGGCAAGATTTTGATTGTCATTAATCTGAAGTTCGGTTCTGTTATTTAATCCAACCGTTCCTATAGTTTGATTTATAGCTATTTGATCTCCTATGGAGACTTCGATATTTAAAATGTGATCATAAATGATAAGCCATTTTGATAGATCAGATGGTCTGCCCCATATTTCATAATCATCAATATTAGGGTTGCCCCTGATGTCTACCACAACTCCTTCAGAAACTGATCGTACAGAAACATCTGCCTGATCTGTAAAATATTCTATAGCTGGATTTTTTTGTATAGGAGAAAGTTCTGCCCCAAAAGGAATGAAACTATCTACATGATCCATTGCTACGGGCGATATACTTAAAACAGGAGGAGTTATGTCCACTTCATCACTATCACAACCTGTTAGGACAGAAAATAATAAAATGAAAACCTTCTTTACAATTAGGCTTTTATGACTTGTTTTTTCTAAATCCTTAATCATACCCCCAGATATCTTGATAGTATATAGCATCTGGTTCTAAACTAAACCCATTAAGTATCCAGAGTTTATTGTCAAAATGTATGGAAGTATGGTAGGCTCTGGGGCCGAAGTTTTTTAAAGTATTTATAATTTCCCAGTTGACCCCATCCTGACTAAACCAGATGTCATTAAAAAAGTTTTGATTGGAACCCACACCTGCAGTTAACCACATTCCTTTTTCATTAGCTGTAAGTCCGTGATTCCTCCTTGGTGGAAATTGAGCTCCGGGAGTAGCTAAACTCCAAACGAATCCGTTATCAGAATACCATACATCATTAAGATAATTGTTGTTTTGGTCAAGTCCGCCAATTACCCAGATGCGATTATTGTATACCACAGTTGTGTGACCGGTCCTTCTTCCGAAAGGAGCAAAGTTGGTAACAAGATTCCAATGGCTACCATCGGTTACCCAAATATCTGCATTAACAGCTCCCTGACTATGTCCTCCAATTAAAAACATTCTACCGTTAAAAGCAGTAAATGAATGAAATCTTCTTGGAGAAAAAGGAGCATTTGCTGTGGCTTGAACCCAATTCTTTCCGTCTTTACTATGCCATACATCATTGAACAGAGTTGATCCTTGCATGCCCCCTGCGATCCACATGTTATTTTTTGTGAAGGTCATCGCATGACCATATCTAGGCTCAAAATTTGCAGAAGGATTGACAATTTCCCAATTTGTGCCATCTTCGCTAGACCATACATCGTTAAACGAAGATTGACTTTCAATACCTCCTGTAACCCACATTTTTTTATTGAATACAACAGAAGTATGTGCCGCTCTCCCTCCATAGGGAGTTTTTTCATTAACCGTGGTTGTTGAAATACTACTGTTTTTGTATGGTATTTGATCTTCTTTTGAAACTTCATCAGGTTCGCAACTTATGGCAAAAAATGAAAGAAAAAGGAAGCAGCATAGTTGATAATAACAGTTTTTCATTAGTATATTTTATTGTTGATTGAAACATATTTAAGTTAATATGCTTAAAAGTATAAACGATGCAGCTATTCAATATCCAGTATATTTGAATTTCAAAAAAACAGGACATTTATTTATAGTAAAAAAGGATCCTCACTCCGTATTTGATTAGGTTAGATAATGAGGATCCCGGTGTAATGAAAAGCAATTTGACAAAAAACCTAATCATTACGTTCTGATTGTATATAGCATGACTAAAGAGGTGTTTAGTTTAAATTAGTTGAGCTTTATAACCCAATAATTGTCATCTCCTGTAGTGCCTTCTCCATTGCCTGTTATATTTGTATACCAATAACCTGCAGCTATAAAACCACCATCGTTAGTCTCTTTTATAGAATAGCCGGTATCATTTCCTTCACCTCCCAAGTTCTGTTGCCACACTATTTCACCATTTGAGGATGTTTTTACTATCCAGAAATCATAAGCTCCACTATTATTTTCAATATCGAGGTCATTGGAAAATGAACCTCCAATACAGATATAACCTCCATCGTTTGTTTGTCTGACTTCATTAAAGCCTTCAGATTGTGATCCTCCATAAGCTTTTTGCCAAATGATATTTCCATTCTGATCTGTTTTTATAATCATAGCATCTCTACCCCCTTTGTTTTCTAAAATATCTCCATCATCAGAAGTAGAATAGCCACCAATTATATATCCTGAATCAGTAGTTTGTTGTATAGAAACCGCTTCTTCATTTTGTGATCCTCCATATTCTTTATCCCACTCGAAGCCTCCATTTTCATTAAGTTTAATCAACCACATCTCTCTATTATTTGAGCTTACTTCAGTGTAACCTGCAAGGATATATCCTAAATCAGTGGTTTCGTCAATTGAAAACGCTATATCTTTTAGAGATCCACCTAAATTTGTTTGCCATAAAAGCTCCCCGGTATTATCTAACTTTACGATAAATGCATCAGATTGACCGTTGACACCATATTTATCCGAACTTGTAAAGCCCACTGCCACTAAGGAACCATCAGAGGTTTCAATTATAGCTTCAAGAATATCATCGCTAGAACCACCAACAGTGGTGGACCAATTTATGTTTCCGGCACTATCGAGTTTTATAATCCAAAAATCACGCATACCATTATTAAAACTAATGTCTCCATCATTAGAAGAGGAAAATGCACCTACTATATAGCCTCCATCTGCTGTCTGCTTGATGTCATGGACAGTTTCATTATTGCTCCCTCCTAAACTAGTTTCCCATTCTATATTACCAGAGGAATCTAATTTTACAATCCAGCAATCTGTATTTCCATTATTATTAGAAACATCTCCATCATTAGATCCTGTAGATCCGGCAACAATGAATCCCAAATCAGTAGTTTGGATTATTTTATAAGCTACATCATCTTGAGATCCACCTAGAGATTTTTGCCACGAGATTCCTATTTCATCAGAAGTGCCTAATGTTGTAAAACTAAAATTGCTCTCTGTAAAACCATTGTTTCCATCATCAGCAACAACTTTTCCTGAGTAACTTGTTTGTTCTGATAACCCTTCTAATAGAAACTGTGTTGTGTTTAATTGAGATGTTATTTGATTTTCGCCCAGAAAAACTGCATACGTTACTGTATCCCCATCTGGATCTGATGCCGAATCCCAAGTTAGTAAACTGGACGTGTCTGTTATTTGACCAGGCTGAACGGTAAAATTATCAGGGTTTTGATTTTCAATTTGAAAATTCCCGTTGTCATCATCAGCACAAGAGAGCAATATTATTATTGCAACGATTAAAGAAAAAGTTTTTTTCATGATTTTACTTTTTTCTAAAAATGTACATCTTGCCATTACTTCAACTATCCGGAAATTTTGAATTTCAAAGAAATCGGACAACTTACCCTTCTCTTCGATAGGAGCTAGGGGACTTTCCTACTAGTTTTTTAAAAGCACTGTAAAATGTAGATTTTGAGTTAAAACCAGATTCCAGACCTATACCTACAATAGTATAATTAGAATAGTTTTTATTGGTAAGTTTTTGTTTGGCATCTTCAACTCTAAATGTATTAATGTAATCTGTGAAATTTTTCCCAGTGAGTTTATTTACTAGTTGAGATAAATAATTACTACTTATTTTAATTTTACGTGCCACACTGCAAAGCCCCAAGTTAGGATCTCTATACAATTTAACTTCATTCATTAATTGTTCCAGCTCTTTAAAGTAGGAGTTGTCATTATTTAAAGAACAAGTACTATTATTGTGGATGTGTGTAAGTTTTTTTTCTGTAAGCTTTGCTATTAACTGAAACAAAAAGATATGATCTTTAGTAAAAAAGTTCTCTTGGGAATGCTCTGAATCCAAAACTCCAACAATTTTACCTTTAATATAGATAGGTACTGACAATTCTGATTTCCTTGCAGCATCATCTACGATATATGCGGTATTTCTGGTAACATCTTTAACGCATTGATATTTTCCAGTTTGAGCTACTTTACCTACTATACCATTTCCAATCTTAATTTTGATAGGGCTAACAATCTTTTTTTCTGCATTATTTTTGTTTCCAAAGGCGGCTTTTTGAATTAAAGATTTATTTTCTTTATCTAGCATGTATATTACGCAGTCTTCTAGATTTAGATAAGAAATACAATTTTCTACAATATTCCAAAGCACTTCATCTACATTGTTTTTTTCAAACAATGAAGTAGCAAAATAACTTAACACAGAAATTGTTTGTACTGATGATTTTCTCAGAATATCAGAATCTGATTTATCAAAAATTTCCTTTAAATATGGCATCTTATCATGACTTGTGTTTTTTGCTGATGACGATTTCTTAGCAGAATTTACCTTTAATTTTCTGCCTGATTTCACAACGGATCCATCGCTATAAGCATTTAACTTTTGATACATTGAGTTGTTTTGATCAGGTTCGAAACTAAATTTAGATTCTAAAATGACCTGGGTTCCATGGTATCTGTTTTCAAAGGATGGTAAGATGATGTAACTGGCCATAATTAAGACCAATGTGAGGTTAAAAAATATTGCTGGATTAATAAATAATGCGATTAAAAGTATACCTAGAAATAGCCCCTCAACTAAATGATGTATACTTAAGCTTACCCTGAAATTTTTAAATTTTAGCAAGTCCATTTCGAATGTTTTTTGTGCTACAAATAATGTGTATCCAAATCTTTAATCTAAGAATTGGGATTACATATTTGATTGCTTTTGATTACACCGGCAAGATAGATTAGGACTCAAAATTAATATTGTACTATAGTTACAAAGACTTGTACTCCTGTTACATTTAGCTGTGAACGTGCCTAAAATCAATAGTTTTGGGTTATTTTCTAAAATCTGAAGGGGGCTTACCAAATTCCTCTACATAAACTCTTGTAAAATAAGCTGGGTCTTTAAACCCTGTCATGTAAGCTATTTCAGAAATGGAATGCTCACTTCTAAGAACAAGTTCCTTAGCTTTTTCCAGACGAATCTTTCTGATAAATAGAGTAGGAGAAAGACCAGTCAGATTTTTAATCTTTCGAAACAAATGTACTCTGCTTATATGAAGACTTTCTGCCAACTGCGGGATATCAAATTCGTCATTGTCTAATTGTTTATGAACTATTTTTAATACTTCCTCCATAAAACTATCGATAGTTTTATGATCAGATGTTTCTGAGAGCTCACCCCTCTGATATTTTTCCTGTAATTTTTTTCTGGATTTGATGAGGTTATCTACCCGAACCAATAATTCGTTCCTATCAAAAGGTTTAGTCAGATATGCTTCTGCTCCTATTTTTAACCCCTCTAATTGACTTGATTTACTTGACTTTGCAGTTAGAAGAATAAATGGGATATGATTGGTTTCAATATGACTTCTGATTTCAACACCTAACCGTATTCCGTCCCAAAGTGGCATTGTTATATCAGAAATGACCAAGTCAGGTATATGCTTTTTACATAATTCCCAGGCTTCCTGGCCGTTTTCAGCTTCCAGGATATAGAAGTTACTTTGTAAACAGAATTTTATATATTCTCGTACTTCCCTATGATCCTCTGCAATTAATACGATGGGCTTGGATGCATCTTCAATGGGAATGACATCTTGGACAGTATTGACATATTTATCAACTAATAATTCAATTGGAGCATTAATAATGAAAGTAGAACCTTCGTTTTTTTTACTTTGAACTGTAATCGAACCTCCTAGTAACTGAACTAGTTCTCTGGTTAATGTTAGCCCTAAACCTACACTTTCAGTATTTTCTGAACTTTCTTTTGAGAAAGGCTCAAATAATTGAGAAATATATTTTTTGTTGATACCTATACCTGTGTCTATAACCGAAAGATTAACAGTAGCGTTATCAATATCTATAGCTATATTTAGCGTTATGACTCCGCCAATTTTGTTATACTTTATGGCATTAGAAACTAAATTGTATGTGATTTTTTTCCATTTATCTTCATCAAAGGAAGCAAAAACAGACTGATGTGAGCTTATAAATTTTAATTCAATATCTTTTTGATTTGCCAGGGAGGTAAAGGATTGAAAGAGGTACTTTTGAAAAGCTATAAAATCTCCTTTGTCTAATTGGATGTCAAGTTGATTGTCTTGCATCTGTGCTATCTCTAATATTTTTTGTACTTGATTAGAAAGGTGATTAGTTTGATCTTCTATTTGATTTAAATGATCATTATCCAAGCTGATATCTTGATGTTTTAATTTAGTTTTTATCTGATCTGTAGCACCCAGAATTACAGTTAGCGGGGTTCTGAATTCATGAGCAATGAGGTTAAACCATCTGGTTTTAGCTTTTGATAGATCACTAATATATTCCTTCTCTGTTTCGGCTATTTTTCTACGTAGCTGAATTCTATAAATAAGCCATAGTATTCCTGCAAAAAGGCAAACGTATAATAGATATGCAGTATTGGTTCTATACCATTCAGGATGAACTACTAATGATATTGTAGGATAAGCTACCTCCCACTTATCTTCAAATATAGCTTTAGTTTTAAGTTGGTAATTTCCCTTTGGGATATATGATAGTCTTATGATACCTTCTTTTTGAGAAGGAAGCCAATTTTTGTGATAATTTTCCAGTTTAAAAAAGTATTTTACTTTTTCTTGCTTTTCATAAGTTAAGGTTTGAAACTGAAAGCTAATGCTTTGATCTTCAGGGTAAATTTGAATTTTATCATCACTCAATTTGTTTTTTGCCGGAAATAAGTAATGCAATGTGGTATCTGATCTAAATTTGGTGTAAGATTCCCAAATTATATTTGGGGATTTCTTAGTTGAAGAAACAAGTTCCTTAGGGTGGAAATATTGCAAACCACCTTCACTACCCATCCAGATAAAACCGTTTTTATCCATATGTGTGGAACTAAGAAGCATTGAGTTGTCATAAAGCCCATCAGTAGTAATGTAGTTGTCAAATTGCTCTGAGGTAATGTCATAGCTTAAAATACCACCGCTGATAGTACCTAGCCATAATTTGCCCTTTTTATCACTTATTACATTAAGGATTTTATCATTAGGCATTTTTTCACTTCTAATAAACCTCTTGAACTTTTTAGTTTTGATATCAAAACTATTAAGACCTCCGTCCGTACCTATCCATAAAGTACCTTTTTCATCCTGATCTATGGATTGGACAATGTTAGAACTTATGGTGTTGAGTCTTTTGAGATCATAACTATATGTCAAATATTCATAATCGGAATCTCTTTGGATTTGGCTGGCATTAGTAAATTGTAATAAACCTTTCCCTAAACTACCAACCCAAATGTTATCAAAACTATCGTAGAATAAGTCGATTATGCCCGTATTTTTTTCAAAGACAGGTATTCCAAAATAACTATGATCTTTGAGATTATAGATAATTATATTATCCCATTGAGCTATCCATAATCTTTTATTTTTATCCTCTGTAATACTCCAACTAATTCCAGGGTTGAATTCTAAATCCGGGAAATAGATGTACTCCACAGATATATTGACAGTATTAATTTTGATTAACGCAGGTCTTTTATTACTGTCTGAGCCAAAGCTGTATAAGAATCCATCACTTCCACACATCATGGCGTCAACCATATGATTATTTATTTTTTCTATAGGGTTATTGCTGTTTTTATTCCAGCGATATATGCCATCTGGTATTGCAAACCAAACTTGATTACTACAATCAATGATCTCTCTTACTTTTCCTATTTTTCCGAGTGTTGGATGACGAAAGGGTTTATGAGTAATTAATTGAAAAACACCTATATTAGTTCCAATCCAGTAATTGCCCTCTTTGTCTTGTAACATACAATTAGCACTAACTTCAGAGTTAGTAGGGATGGAGAGTAGCTCTTTTATGGAAAGAATTTCTTGTTGTTGATAATTGGAAGAAAATCTGTAGATTTTATCGCCTCCATTTACCCAAATCCAATTATTTTGATCTTTAAAGATAAAGGGAGCGTCTCTTACTGAAGTTCTGTAAGTACTCTCAAAATTTAATTTTTTTCTTGAAACACTATCGCCTTTATGACTTTGTAGTAATAGCTCATTATTTTTATAAATTAACAGGCTGTCTTTTGATATAGATAGTATGTTA
>NZVW01000100.1 GCA_002697475.1 Aquimarina sp.
AAGTTTAGCCTGAGAGTCTTCTGCT
The DNA here is from genome assembly GCA_002697475.1 of Aquimarina sp. Classification (GTDB taxonomy): domain Bacteria; phylum Bacteroidota; class Bacteroidia; order Flavobacteriales; family Flavobacteriaceae; genus Aquimarina. Next base: position 26 of record NZVW01000100.1, read on the forward strand.
TCTTTAATTTCTTTTCTAAAAATGATTTCACTTGCACCTTTGGCACCCATTACTGCAATTTCTGCAGTAGGCCAGGCAAAGTTCATATCTGCACCAATATGTTTTGAGTTCATCACATCATAAGCACCTCCATATGCTTTTCTGGTAATCAATGTTACTCGCGGTACTGTGGCTTCACTTAAGGCATATAATAATTTTGCCCCATGTACTATGATTCCATTCCATTCCTGATCTGTACCCGGTAAAAATCCGGGAACATCAACCAATACTAATAGAGGGATGTTAAAACAATCACAGAAACGTGTAAATCGTGCTGCTTTTTTAGAACTGTTGACATCAAGTACACCTGCAAGATACATAGGTTGATTAGCAACAATACCAATGCTTCTTCCTCCGATTCTTGCAAAACCTACAATAATGTTCTCAGCATGGTCTTTATGTATTTCGAAGAAGGAATCCGTATCAATAATACCTTTGATCACTTCGTGCATGTCGTAAGGTTTATTGGGATTATCCGGAATAATATTGGACAACTCTTCTCGTACTTCTTCTTCCAAATGGTATGGAAGCTTTGGTGTAATTTCTTTATTATTTTGAGGCAGGTAACTTAACAACTGTTTTAGGTCCTCTAAACATTGAATATCATTAGCTGAAGTCACGTGGGCTACACCGGATTTTACGGAATGCGTACTTGCCCCTCCAAGCTCTTCAGAGGTAACCTCTTCATTAGTTACGGTCTTCACCACATTAGGACCGGTCACAAACATGTAACTGGTATCTTCTACCATCATGGTAAAATCTGTGATAGCAGGGGAGTACACAGCACCTCCTGCACATGGTCCCATAATTGCAGAAATTTGAGGTATTACTCCAGATGCCTGTACATTTCTGTAAAAAATATCTGCATAGCCTCCTAATGAGCGCACACCTTCTTGAATACGAGCTCCCCCAGAGTCATTTAACCCAATAACAGGCGCACCAACCTTAACGGCCATATCCATGATTTTGCAGATTTTCTCAGCGTGGGTTTCAGATAATGATCCTCCAAAAACTGTAAAATCCTGAGCAAAAACATAGACAAGTCGACCATTTATAGTACCGTAACCTGTAATAACGCCATCTCCATAAAACTTCTGTTTGTCCATTCCAAAGTCGGTAGTACGGTGAGTTACCAGAATACCAATCTCTTCAAAGGATCCCTCGTCCATCAAATATTCTACTCGTTCTCTGGCAGTAAGTTTTTTCTTGGCATGCTGGGCATCAATCCTTTTCTGGCCTCCTCCCAGTTTGGCTTCATGTATTTTATCTTGTAATGTCTTTATTTTTTGATCCATCTTTTTCAAGTTAGAATTTCGAGTTGAGAAGTACGTAGTGTGATTTTCGTATTTCTAAATTTCTGCTTTCGTTTTTTAAACGGGTAATCTTAGTTTTTTCTGGTCTTTAAGATATTGTTGTAGCGCTACTAAAGCAGCCAATCTGGCTTCATTTTCCTGTGCGTTTTTAATATCCTCAGGATTGTAATACTTTTTCACAAAATGTGTGTCAAAATTTCCACTTCTAAAAGCCTCATGTTCGCAAACATATTTACCAAACGGAAGTGTAGTTTCAATACCCTCAACTTCATAGTTGTCTATAGCCTCCTTCATCAATTCTATGGCTTCTTCTCTTGTGTTGCCATAAGTAACCAATTTAGCAAGCATTGGATCATAATAAATAGGAACGTCCATACCTTCTTCAATACCATTGTCTACTCGGATACCTTCTCCTTTAGGGAGTCTGTATCTTTCTAGTTTTCCTACGCTTGGTAAGAAGTCATTTAAAGGATCTTCTGCATAAACTCTTAGCTCTAGAGCGTGTCCTTTTATTTTAAGATCTTCCTGAGTTATGGGCAATTGCTCTCCTCTGGCAACTTTAATTTGCAATTCAACTAAATCTACTCCGGTAATTAATTCTGTAACAGGGTGTTCTACCTGTAGTCTGGTGTTCATTTCCAGAAAGTAGAAATTATGGTTTTCATCTAAGAGAAATTCAACCGTTCCCGCACCTAAATAATCACAGGCTTTGGCAACTTTAACAGCCGCTTCACCCATTTTAGCTCTTAGTTCTTCACTCAATACTGCAGATGGTGCTTCTTCGACAACTTTTTGGTGGCGACGTTGGATACTGCATTCACGTTCAAATAAATGAATGATATTTCCATGACTATCTGCCATCACCTGAATTTCAATATGTCTTGGAGAGCCTACATACTTTTCAATAAATACAGAGCCATCTCCAAAAGCCGATGTAGCTTCGCTGATTGCTCTGTTCATTTGGGAGTCAAAGTCTTTTTCTTCCTGTACAACACGCATTCCTTTTCCACCACCACCGGCAGATGCTTTTATCAAAATAGGATACCCTATCTGTGCAGCAATTTCTTTTGCCTTGGGTGCATCTGTAATTGCCTCATCAATACCGGGAACCATAGGGATGTCATATGCTTTGACTGCATCTTTTGCAGCAAGTTTACTACCCATTATAGTTATAGCTTTTGATTTAGGACCTATGAAAGTCAATCCACTTTTTTCTACAGCCTCTGCAAATTCAGCATTTTCACTTAAGAAACCATAACCAGGATGTATACCGTCTACATTTAAACTTTTAGCAACCTCAATAATTCTGTCACCTTTAAGGTAGGATTGGTTAGAAGGAGCTTCTCCAATACAAACGGCTTCATCAGCTAATTTGACATGAGGAGCATTTCTATCCACTACAGAGTACACGGCTACTGTTTTTATTCCCATTTTTTTAGCTGATTTGATAACTCTTACAGCTATTTCACCACGGTTTGCAACTAATATCTTCTGCATAGTATTTTATTCAAATTCGATTAGTAACTGATTTTTCTCTACAGCGGCTCCTTTGTCTATGGCAATTGATTTTATTATACCATTCCGGGGAGATACAATTACATTTTCCATCTTCATAGCTTCAAGAATAAGTAAAGGGTCATTTTCTTTAACCTCTTGTGATACTTTGACCATAATATCTAGCAAAAGACCAGGCATAGGGGCCATAATGCTGTCAATGTTTTTAGCACCACTGAGAGAGAATCCCATCTCACTGATTTTAAGGTCAAGTTCATCCTTAAGTTCAACGGTATAGAGATTACTATCAATTTTAACGGTGTATTTTTTATTGAGAAAGTCACTCGAAATAACCTGTGCTTTTATTGAGTTATGATCCTGAATGATATGAAGTTCTGAGTCTCCATTATGTATATAATCCAGGTTGATAATTTCTTCTTTAGAGATATCAAATTCTAAAGAATTATTCAATCGTGCTCTAAATGTTTTGCTCATTAAGAAATGATTTTTTTGTGTGGTTAAAGATAATTATTATTACAAAAAATGTACAGAATCCTGTATTTTTTTAAGAATAATTAAAAATAATTTTGAGTATTGAGCTTACTATATAGAATTTCAGATAATGTAAGATGATCTCTTTCATTTAGCTCTGCTAAAATTTTTAGAAATAATAAGCCTGTAATATAAGCATCGCCCTGGGATGTATGTCTATCATGCTTTTCAATGTCGTAAACATGAGCCAGATGATCTAATGAATAATTCTTTAAGGCATTATCACATTTCTTTGTTTTCTTAAACAAAGCTCCAGTATCTATCAACTGATTTTTTAATTTAGGTAAATTATTCCTTTTAAGGATTTGATTTATCATACTGATATCAAAATCAATATGATGTGCTACAAGGATTGCATTTTTTATATATTTCAGGAATTGTTTTAAAGCTTCTTTTTCTGAAACTTTATCTATATTCCCTTCTTTTAGTAACCCGTGAATTTCTACAGTTTCAGGATTAAAATGTTCTTGCGCTATAAATATTTCAAAACTGTCATTAACGGCTATAACATTGCTCATAATAGAAATAGCTCCTATTGATAAAACCCTGTCTTTTGTAATATTTAAACCAGTGGTTTCTGTATCAAAGACAACAAACTTAATCTCATTTATAGATTTTGGTTGTCCATTTGTAAAATGATCCAGATATTTTTTCCAGTACTTTGGATATTTCTTTTTGAAAAGCCAGTTAAGCATACTTATAACATTTGAGCAAGGTTGAATCTAATCCTGATTAACTCCTGGATTTCTTTTACAGTTTTGAAAGTACTTCTTAACTCCAGTTTATCTGCTTTACTTAAGCTATGAAGATCAATATAGCGTCCACTATTACCATTCTTAAATCCAACCTTAGTCCTAAATGTCAGCAGTATTTTATATGCTCTAATACAAAATAAATAGAGATCTTTATTTTGAGGTTCAAGCTCAATGAGCTTTTCATATCTCAGAATAGTATTATTTACGTCTTTTATATTATGATCAAGTATAAGTAATCTTGCAGCATCCACTAATGGCATCATAACTCTTGATTTAATGTCAAATTGATCCTTATGATCACCACTTTGCTCCACCAGAAATTGACGAAAGAAGCTTAGTGGGGGAGGGTTTTTCAACGCATTTAGCCCTAAAAAGTTGAGAAAAATTCCATATCTGTTTGTGGCATTGAATATGCTTTTGGACATTTCCTCTGCCAGTGTTTTGTCTCCGAACACATGGTTATAATCAAAAAAAATAGTGCATAACAGAATTTTTTCTTGGTTTGGGTTTGTAATCCAATCATCAAATTGGGCTTTCCATTCATCCAGAGATAAGCACCAACTTGGGTTGCTAGCCATCATATCAGCGGGACAGTATTCAAACCCAATATGATTAAGTTTTGCTGTTACCTTTTTAGCTAAACTGACAAAAAATGAACGTGTTTCTTCTAGCTGATCTTTTGGGATATTTTCAAAAACTAAAGCATTGTCCTGATCCGTAAGTAAAAGCTGCTCTTTTCTTCCCTGACTACCTAAAGCTAACCACGAAAAATTGACAGGAATTTTATCACCTACTTCCTGCAAGGATAATTCGATAGCTCTTCTTGTCAAAGAAGAATTAATCGAGGATATTACTTTAGATATGAACGCAATTGGAATTTGTTGTTCTATATACGTTTTAAGTAAACTGTTTGCTTTAATTCTTATGGTTTTTAAGGAATCAGCGTCTGAGGCTCTTTTTATTTCCTTAATCAGTACTGAAGGATCATTACCATGTAAGACTATAATATCGTGCTCTGATAAGATCCCAATCAATGAGCTATCCGGTGTTCCATCCTCTGTTATACATAAATGAGTAATGCTATTTTCAATCATGGCAATTTGAGCTTCTGAAATTGTAATATCCGGTGAAAAGGTCTTGACGGGACTGGACATAATAGCAGAAACTTTTTCGCTGACTGTAACTTGACCTGTGGCTGCTTTGTCTCTTAGATCCCTATCAGTGATAATACCAATTGGTTTTGAGTCTTTGGTAATAATTATGGAGCCTATATTTTGAGTGCTCATAATTTGTGCAGCTTCTTTAATCGTTATATCAATGCTACACTGGATAGGATTTTTTGTGTAATTCGCAGATCTCGAATTCAGAAAAGCATATTTTTCGTTTGTGTCCAGATGCTCCTTATACAAATACCCTTTGTCATCATCGGCGTAAGGATTTCTGGTATTGGTCGCAAAACTTGTTAGTAGAAACTTGCCTACTTGAGGGTTGGTATTTATAATCTCTTCTAAAAATATTGCAGGGATGGCGTATACAATACTCTCTTCAATAGAAATAGCGCTAAGTAAATATTTATCTTTTCTGATAAGTGCCCTTAAACCAAAAATATCGCCTTCATCACATTGATCAACCAGTATTTTTTGATCCCGAAAAACCCCTATAGCACCATCCTTTACCACATAAAAGCAATCATTAACATCATCATTCTCCTTAAAAATCATCTTATTCTTGGTTACATAATTGACTTTAATATTTTCTGAAATACTAGATAATTGCTCTTTAGTCAGCACATCGAATGGCGGATATGATTTGAGAAAATCGGCTATTCTTAAGGAGATAGTGTTTTTCATTTAATACATAAAATTTCAAAAAATGAGGTAAACATTATTAGTATTGTTATAAATTTAAAAAATTAATCTAGTTTGGAACAGTTATAATGGCTTTCATAGAAGGTTACCTTGTTGGTTTAGGGATGATCATTTTTATTGGGCCTGTTTTTTTTCTACTATTAAATAGTAGTGTGCAATATGGAAGAAAGGCAGGTGTCTCAGTGGCTGTGGGCATAATTGTAAGTGATATATTTTGTGTTTGGTTATGTCATCTAGGTCTTTCTGTATTTTTTAATGCTACTGAAAATCAATTATGGATTGGTATAACAGGAGGCTTTCTTTTGTTTTTTCTGGGTATATATTATCTTATAAAAACCTCCTTTTCAAAGCAGATTATTATGTCTGTAAAAAGTCTTTTTGGATTTTTTATCAAAGGCTTTAGTATTAATTTTTTTAACCCCTTTGTATTTGCTGTATGGATAGCTCTATTTCAGTTAGGCAATTCAAAATTTAAAAATACGCCATCGTTTTGGATATTCATAATGGCAATTCTTTTTGGGATTTTAACTACAGATCTACTTAAAGTATTTTTTAGCCAAAAACTAAGAAATCTTTTATCAGAACAACGTTTGTTACTTTTTTCCAAAATTATAGGGCTAATTTTGATAGTGTTTTCTATTCGGGTGTTTTATACAATTCTGTAATATAGCCTCTTTTTTTCTTTATATTTGAGTAACAACTTAATAAACAAATCATTATGGAATTTAATTTTTTGATAGCTGCTGTTGCTGCTCTAATACCATTAGTTACAGGATTTATTTGGTACAATCCAAAAGTTTTTGGTACAGCCTGGATGAAGGCCTCCGGACTTACTGAAGAAAGTCTGAAAGGAGGAAATATGGCTTTAATTTTCTTATTGACATATGTTTTTAGTTTTATGCTGGCAACTATGGTAAATATATTGGTAATACATCAATTTGGCTTCTTTTCAACTTTAATGAATGATCCTGATTTACTGGTGGAAGGAACAGAAATTAACCAGTATGCGAATGATTTTATGACACGGTACGGTCAAAATTTCAGAACATTTAAGCATGGTCTTTTTCACGGAGTGATAGCAGGTCTGTTTTTTGCACTGCCTATTCTTGGAGTTAATGCATTGTTTGAGAGAAAAGGATTTAAGTATATTGCTATAAATGTTGGGTATTGGGCAATAACATTGGGGCTTATGGGCGGTGTAATCTGTCAGTTTGCCTAAGTTGTAAAATTAATTACCTTTAATTCTATTGAAAAGAGTAGGGAGAAGTTCTTTTGCATTTCGATTATCCCGCTCTTTTTCTTTAGCAATTAAATTACCGTTCTGGTCATAAAAAATTTCGTAAACAAATACAAAGCCGCTGTCTTTTTTAAAACCCATTTGACCAAAACGTAGATCTTTAAAATACCATTTGTCATTAGTTTTTTCCACTGCATACCATCCATTGGTTAATTTGATCAGCCTATCAATCAAGGGATCATTTTCTATTTCTTGAAGTAAATGATGGTTCTTTTCAATCTTTAAAAAAGGAACGTTCTGAGTCTTATCAAAAATAGAATAGTATCCAATTAAGTAGTAATCCTTAGTGTCTACATTACTGGCCCATAAAAAACTGGTAAGAGGAGCAGGCCTGGTTTCAAGCTCGGTGTAGTCTATGTTTTGTTCTTGTAAACTTCTTTTAAAAACTGTAAAAGTATACCATTTTAAGAGAAGGGTAATCATTAAATACCCTGTACTTACATATAATCCTAAGTTAGTAAGCTTCCTTCTTTTGGGGTTATTTCGATTATAGAACATTGTAGCTATAACTAAGCCAAGAAAAGGTATGGTGTAAAGTGGATCAACCACAAAAATATTTTTGAAAGAGACTTTGTAGTCTATTGGCCAGAATAATTGGGTACCCCAGGTAGTAAACGAATCTAATAAAGGATGTGTAAAAAGACCAAGAAACATAAGCTTAGTCCAGTCCAGCCAATTGGCACTTTCTTTAGGATAAATTTTATGAACCAGCCAACCTAATATAGGTGAAGCTAGTACGCAAAACAGTATGGAATGTGAAAACCCTCTATGCCACTCGTTTGCAGTTACATCATCAACAAATAATTTTGAAAGCACGTCCAAATCCGGTATTGTCCCTGCTATAGCACCCCACAGAATTGCTTTGTTTCCAATTTTTCTGCCCAGAACAGCTTCGCCTACAGCGGCTCCTAATACAATTTGTGTTAATGAATCCATATTAACTCACTTGATCTTTGAATGGGTTTCTCAATTCATAATCATTAGGAGTAATAAAGTCCACTAATGGTTTTAGAAGGGCATTAGATATTGAGTTTCCGTGTTTGACGAATAACTTCATAGGGACTGGCTCTGTACCTAAGGAGCTCTTAATTGTCTCTGCAGTTCGTCCTAAAATTAACTCATCAACTTGGTAACGGATAGCCATTTCCACATAATCATAAAGCATTCTTTGATATAAATGATGTGTTTTATTGAGTTGGTAGTTTAATCCAATATGATTAGCTTCCAGTGTGTTATTAAATAGAAATGCAGTCGAGAACCCAACCATTATTTCATTTAAGAAAAAAGCTTTAAAAATAAACCTGTCCTTTAATTTTTCTTTAAGACCAATAAATGTGTCGGCATTTAGATTACCAAACTTAAAATCTGCATTTTCTATCACTGAAAGATAAAGCTCATCAATTGTTTTACTATATGTTTTAATTTCCTGATAGCTCAGATCTTTAATTACTACATCAGATGATTTTTCGAAAGTTTTTTTAACTCTTGTTCTGAACTTAGTTCTAAGATCTGCAAGATAATCTTCAAAGGATTTCCAATTAGGTTTTATGGACAAAACCATATTCACATCAACCTCAAAATCTCTATAATCCAGTTTTTTTAAGTTTCTGGAGGTTTCGTTATTATTATGTTGCCAAAATTCTTTGAGTAAAATAAATGAGGGTTTGTCCTCAGGATGTGCAACTTTTCTTATGTCTTTTAAAGCCAGATCTAAATATTTTAGCGCTTCGTCATTAGTAATAGAACTTTCGAATATAAATCCGTTTTCTCCACAAGCAAAAAGATTTCCACAAACCAGAGTTTTAACTTCAATATTCTTAATAAAAAAGTTCTTTAGGCTATCGCTAAGTTTGCAAGGCAGGTTTTGATTTTTTAGTTGGCTGGGATTAATTTTTATTAACTGTGTATATGCTATGCCAACGGGTTTTTTATGATCATAAAATAAAATGTACCAAAAATCGATAGTTTTTTTTAAAGCATCTTCTATAACCGACAAATAGGTAAGAGTCAAGTACAAATTACCAACAGTATTTATAGTATTCCAATCAGATTGCGGAATATCTTTATAACTTCTATAAAAGGTATATCTAATAAATTTATCTTCAGATATTATATTTACTTTTTCTAGCATTAATGATTAATATAATTCACTCTTAAAATATAAGTCGGTAAAATTATCAAAAGTTACAGGTTTTAAGCTGTTTTTAAAATCATAAGTTAGGTAAATGTTTGTTTAATAGCGGATAAGACTTAGTTTTGTTATGGTAAAACCATACTTTTAGTCGTTAAAAGTTTATTTTACAACGAAAAGTAAGCAAGAAGTTCTTGGTTATTGAAAAAATCTTTTTTTCTTTAAACTGTAACAAACGTACTATGACTGAATCCGTTAATTGTGTTTTACTCGTTGATGACGATAAAGCTACGAATTTTTTTAATGAAAGAGTGGTAACAAGACACAATGGTTTTAAGAAGGTTAATAAAGTCTATAGTGGATTAGAAGCTCTTGAGTATCTTAGAAAAGCTTCTGCCTCTCTGGATTTAAAACCGGATTTAATATTTCTTGATATAAATATGCCAGCTATGAATGGTTGGGAGTTTTTATCGGAGTTTGAAAAATTGGATAAAACAATTACTGAGGATATCAAAGTAATTTTGTTATCGACTTCATCTTCTCCGGAGGATGTTTATAAGTCCATGGAAAACCATAAGGTTAATGATTTTATTAATAAACCTCTTTCTCCTGACTTATTGGATAGAGTTCTTGAAAATCATTTTAGAAACTAATTTGCATTTAGTCGATATTTGAGGTTTTTTAACGTTATTTACTTTGTTTTAGAGATTGTATAAATAAGGTTTTAGAGGTTTTTTTACTCCCTTTGGGTAAACTTTTAAAACCAATAAAATGAAACAGTTCTGTGCCTTATTGATAGATGACGATAAAGCAACTAATTTTTACAACAAGTGGATGCTTTCTAAGCACAGTGGCTTTGGTCAGATTGTGGTAAGAAATAGTGGTGTTGAAGGCCTTGAGTATTTAAAGAATAATGAGGATGATAAGAATCTTATCCCGGATTTAATATTATTGGATCTGAATATGCCGGGAATGAATGGATGGGAATTTTTAAATAAGTTTAAAGAATATAAAAATCGTTTTTTAAAGGAAATTAAGATTTTTATTTTATCCACATCAAAAGATCCGAATGATATTTCGTTAGCTAAAAAAGATTGTGATATTGTAGGCTATTTAAATAAGCCGTTATCATTAAATGTATTGGATTACATATTGAGGAAACATTTTCAAAGGGATTGCGTATGAGTAAGGTAAATAGTATTATGTTAGTAGATGATAGTAAAGCCACTAACTTTTTTAATAAGACAATTATAGGTAAATTAAACATCTGTGACTCTATTGAGGTTTGTGAAGATGGCAAGGAAGCTTTGCAATTCATTAAAGAAAACGGAACACCAGATCTTATTTTTCTGGATATCAATATGCCTTTAATGAATGGTTGGGAGTTTATGGATGAGCTACTAAGACAAAAAGAACAGGGTTACAATATCGTTTTAATGATAGGAACTGAATTGAGTGAAGCTCATAAGGAAGACTTAAAAAAATATCCCTTCATCAAAGGACAATCCCCTAAAATGTTAACTACACATTTTGTTTGTGAGCTTGTTCAAGAGCTTTTTGAACTTTCTACTTGCAAGTAGTTTTTTTCTTTAATTAACTTTGACCTATAAAGAGATTTGTTTTGTTAATAATTAACTCTAAATTGTTTCCATGTTTATAGAAAAATCAAAAGTTATAACTCTTTTGTTGTTCCTTTTTTTTCAATTCACATATAGTCAATCAAGATCGACAATTTCAGGTACAGTTTTAGATCAGTTTGGGACTCTTCCAGGCGCAAGGGTTTTAATAGAAGGTACAGATAAAAGTACCACTACAGATATCAATGGATTTTATAGTTTTGATGTTGATGAAGGTAGTTATGTGCTTACTGTAAATTTTGTAATGTATAATACAGTTTCTAAGAGTATTGCGGTACGGGTTGGAGAAGATGCAGTGCTGGATTTTATTTTAGAAACAGGATTTACAATTGATCAACCTATATCTTTAGGTTCCAGATCAGAACCTTCTTCTGCCTTAAAAAATACAGCTGCCGTAGATATTATTAGTCCACAGCAAATTTCAAATTCCGGTCAAATAGGATTAAGCCATATTTTGCAATATTTGCTTCCCTCATTCCATTCCACAAATCAAACAATTTCGGATGGAACAGATCATATTGATCCGGCTACTTTAAGAGGTTTGGGACCTGATCAGGTTTTAGTTTTAATTAATGGTAAAAGAAGGCATAATAGTGCCTTACTAAATGTTAATGGTACAGTAGGTAGAGGTACGGTGGGAACAGATTTTAATGCGATCCCCATTGCTGCTATAGAAAAAATTGAAGTCTTAAGAGATGGAGCCACATCTCAATATGGATCAGATGCTATTGCTGGTGTGATTAATATTGTTTTAAAGGAGCAAACTGATATCATTGCCGTAGATAATAGAACAGGCATAACCACAGAAAATGATGGTTTTATTGTCTACTCATCTGCCAATTTTGGTTTAAAAGTTGGCAATGAAGGATTTGTAAATATTACTGCAGAGTATAGAGAACATGATGCCATAAACAGAGCCGGAAACTATAGCGGTGCCGTATACTCTAATGATCCGGCTGTAGACGAGCAGCTTATAGCAGATAATAATTTTTTTGGACAAACAGGCTACGAAGGGCAAAGAGTAATGGAAATAGGAAAAGCTAAAACTCAGGATCTGTCGTTATTTCTAAATGGAGAAATGCCTCTTTCTGATAATGCCGAATTTTACCTTTCTGGTGGTAGAAATTACAGAGAGGGGAGATCTAAAGGGTTTTATAGATTTCCTAAAGATGAAAATAGAGTTGTGCTTGAAATTTTCCCTAATGGTTTTTCTCCTGAAATTTTAACTGATATTCAGGATGATGCAGTCTCAGCAGGAATAAGAGGAATAAAAAATCAATGGAATATAGATTTTAGTCATACTATAGGAACTAACAGATTAGATTATACCGTAAATAACTCAAATAATGCATCTTTGGGTATTGCCTCACCCAGGACTTTTTATGCAGGAGGATTTTTATATAAACAAAATACCACGAATTTAGATCTGGCCAGAACTTTTGATTGGTTACAAGGTGTTAATATGGCCTTTGGCGCAGAATTGAGGGTAGAAAATTATCAAATTATCGCTGGGGAAGAGGCTTCTTATGTTGATGGAGGAAGTACATATATAAATGATACAGGTCAGGAGTTACCCAGAATACCGGGGGCACAGGTTTTTCCGGGCTTTAGACCAGAAAATGAATTGAATAGGTTCAGAACCAATAGTGCTGCCTATTTAGATATCGAGGCTAACATTCTAGAGGAGTTACTTGTTAAAGCGGCAATCAGATATGAATCCTATAATGACTTTGGCGGACAATTGGTTTGGAAATTGTCTGGGAGATATAAATTGTCAGAAGACTTTATTATTAGATCTGGCTATGCTACCGGTTTTAGAGCACCTTCCTTACATCAGGTATTTTTTCAAAATATAAGTACACAGTTTGTAGGAGGAGAAAGTTTTCAGGTAGGTACATTTAATAATGAAAGTGCTGTGGTTAAAGAAGCTTTTGGTGTAAAGAATTTAAAGCCTGAGCTTTCCAGTCATCTTAGTCTTGGTTTTAGTGGTAAACTAGGCGAAGACTTAACTTTTTCTGCAGATTACTATCGTATTAATATTGAAGATAGGATTGTGCTTTCGGGTAGATTTTCTGAAGGTTATGAAAGCGTTCTTGATCCATTTGGGGTAGGTGCTGCTCAGTTTTTTACAAATGCTATAGATTCAAGAACATCTGGAGTTGATATTAGTCTGGAATATAGAACCGATATAGCTCAAGGTATTTTAACAACAACATTAGCAGGTAATTTTAATAGTACTAAAGTGGTTGGGGATATTAAAGTTCCGGAAATATTACAAGGGCAGGAGGATGTGCTTTTTAATCGTGAGGAAATTGGTAGAGTCGAAGATGCTCAGCCATCCTACAAAGTAATTTCTCAATTAGCCTATGAATTCGGTAAATATAAAATTCAACTGAATAATACAATGTTTGGTGAGGTTAAGTATTTTCACCCTAATGATGATAACCCTAATAATTGGGTTTTAAATAATTTTACAGGCATTACGGAGACAAGAGATCAAACTTTCAAGTCTAAAATAGTTACAGACCTTATCTTATCATATCAGTTTAATAACTATATTAGATTTTCGTTGGGTGGAAATAATATTTTAAATGTTTTTCCAGACCAGCATCAGCATTCAGCCAATACAGAAAATGGCAATTTTATGTATAGTAGAAGAGTTCAGCAATTTGGCCTTAAAGGGGCCAATTATTTTGCTAGACTCCTATTAAAGTTATGATTCGTCTAAATAAACTTTTTATAAAAAAACCTTTTCTAGCAAGTAAAAGCATTTGTCTTTTATTTGCTATTGCATTTATACCCTTTTTTCAATCATTTGCTCAAAACGATGTAGAACAAGTAAAACGGCTACAACGAGCTATATTTATTTTCAACTTTTCGCAACAAATAGGTTGGGATAGTCTGGATGATCAGGAGACCTTTAAAATAGGAGTACTAGGAAATGATAGAACGATCATAGATTTAAAAACGTTAGCACAGAAAAGAAAAATTCATAACAAACCTGTTGAGATTATACAATTTGACTTGGTTAAAAACATCAGAAATGTCAATGTTGTTTACGTAAATAAAAAATATAACTATAACATCAAATACGTAAGGGGAAGTATCGAAGGAAGAAATATTCTACTTATAAGTGAGGATTATGAATATAATTCTTCTATGATTAATATGGTTAGTGTAGGAGAATCTTTCTTATATGAGATTAATAAAACACGCTTAAAGTCAGAAGGTTTTAACTTTAAACCTAGTCTGGCAGATCACGCAGTCAGTACATCTGATAAATGGAAAGAACTCTATCAAAATTCAGAGGAATCCCTAAATATAGAAAAGGCTAAGGTAAAAGAACAGCAATTAGTTATTGAAGATAAACAACAAGAGATTAAAGAAAAGGAAGACGCTTTACAAGGGAAAGAGGACCTCTTATTAAAAAGAGAACAGGATCTTAAAAATAAAACCAAACAAATAACGAATTTAAATCTAAAGAATAACCTGCAAAAAAAACAATTTGAGGAAAAACTAACCATAGAGAAAAAACTTGAAGACAATATAAGAGAACAATTAGATTTAATTAAGGCTCAGGAGGATAGGATAGCTTTGGGTAACGCGGATCTAATCAAACAACAAAAAAAATTAGAAAATCAGAAAGCTGAAATAGAAGCACAAAGCAATACTCTGAAGAACCAAAAACAAGAATTAAACTTAAGGAGAAACTTTAATATATTATTGGCGGTAGTATTGATTCTCTTAATCATTTTAGGGCTTATAATTTATCGGGAATATCGCATTAAAAACAGATTGAATAAGGAACTTCAGGTAAAGAACAAGGAAATCTTTGAGCAATCTCAGGAGCTCATAAGCAAGAATCAGGAGTTAGAACAGTTCGCTTATATAGCAAGTCATGATTTACAGGAACCATTAAATACTATATCAAGCTTTATTGGTCTTATATCTGAAGATTATGGAGATAGTTTTGATGAAATGGGTCAGGAGAGTCTCAACTTTATCCAGGATGCCAGTATCAGAATGAAAAAACTCATAGATGCTCTGTTACAATATTCCCGTCTTGGAAGAAATTCAGATAAGATAAATATTAACTTAAATCTCCTGCTTTCTGAACTTGAAGCAGATTTAAAAGCAGTTATAGAAAAGACTAAGGCGAATATAGTCATAGAGGATTTACATTCTGTAAACGGAGTTCCTATTGAAATAAGACTACTTTTTCAAAACCTGATTAGCAATGCAATAAAGTTTGTAGAAAAGGATGTTACCCCTATTATTAAAATAGCATCAAAAAAAGTTTATAACGAAAGCAACGAAGAAAGAATTCAATTTGCTGTAGAAGATAATGGTATAGGTATTCCTGAAGAGCATCAGGACAGAATTTTTGCTATTTTCCAAAGACTTCATACCAGAGACAAATATGAAGGAACAGGTATTGGATTGGCTCATTGCAAAAAGATAGTGGAATCCCACGGAGGGAATATATGGCTAGAATCTCAGGTAGGAAAAGGTACCACTTTCTATTTTACTCTTCCTCTTCAAACTTAATTTCATAAAATTTTATTAAATATACCTGAAAACAGGGATAGATTTTTCGGCTAAGGCCAATAACTTTGGACAAAAATTATCAATGTAGTAATACATTAATTTGGGGGTGGATTTTTGTTATAAAAATGTTAAAGGTTACTTGGTTGACGCATTAAAAAGTGATAATTTCGCGGGCTTTATATTGAAAAGCAATTTTTTGATTTCAAGAGCAGCACTTATCATCTCTTTTTGTTTTATTTCTGTTACAAGCTATAGTCAGGAACTTAGTCAGATAGGAAAAGCCAAACTTTTTAAGTTAACCGGAGGCATTGCGGCAAACACCGTATTTTATGAAGGAGCTTTAAACAGAGACCCATTCACTTATTTTATAAATGGTAATGTTAATTTAAATATTAGCGGGGTGTATAATATTCCATTTTCATTTTCTTATTCGAATCAGAAGTTTAATACCAGTAATCCATTTTCCTTTAACAGACTGAGTATTCACCCATCTTATAAATGGGTTACTACGCATATAGGTGATGTAAATATGACATTTTCACCATACACCTTAAATGGGCACCAGTTTACGGGATTTGGTTTTGATATTTCTCCGCCTAAAACAAACTTGAAGATCAGTGCAATGTACGGTAGACTATTAAAAGAGTCAGAATATGATGAGGATATTCCAGAGTCTGAGCCGTCATTTAAACGAATTGGTTATGGAATAAATGCGTTATATTACCCGGAGAACTATTCGGTAGGTCTTACAATTTTTACAGCCAAGGATATGGAAGAATCTCTAAACAACCCTGTTCCGTTGGAATTTGAATTACAGCCAAAAGAAAATTTAGTTACTAGTTTTAATGGTAGTGTTAAAATTTTTGACAAGGGAGAAATCAGAGCTGAGTATGCCAATTCATTGATAACAGAAGACATAAATGCATCCGGGGATTATGAAAATGGAATAGGCTCCTTTGGTCTTATACAAACTAACGCATCCACACAACAATTTAACGCATACAATTTACAAATCAACTATCAAGTTGGTCAAGGATCTGTAGGTGCTGGATACGAATATATAGATCCTGATTATAGAACATTTGGTGCTTATTTTTTTAATAATGATTTGGAAAATTTCACTGTGAATGCTTCTCAGACTATTTTTAACAATAAACTTAGTATAAGCGTTAATGCAGGTCTTCAAAGGGATGATCTTGATAATACAAAGAGTACACAGTTACAGCGTGTTGTAAGTTCTTTTAATGTGAATTACCTGGCTTCTGAGAAAGTAACTCTAACAGGAGGGTATTCAAACTTTCAGTCGTATACTAATATCAAAAATCAGTTTGATTACATCAACGAAGTTTCTCAGTTGGATAATCTTGATACGTTGGATTTCAGGCAGGTTACTCAAAATGCCAATCTAAATGCTAATTTCATTTTAAAGGATCAGGAAGATAGAAACGAAAACCTAAACCTGGCTTTATCTTATCAGGGAGCTGTAAATCAACAGGCGGGGGAAACAGTTGAAAATGGTGAGTCTAACTTTTATAATATCAGTTCTTCGTATACAAGAGGATATCCTGTTCTAAACCTTAGTATCTCAGGATCTTTGAATGTCAGCTACAGTACAATAGGAGTAGACAATAGCCTAACCTACGGTCCTGTAATTGCGGCCAATAAACAATTTTTTGACAAAAAGTTAAGAACCTCAGCTTCTCTAAGTTATAATCAAACAAATATTTCAGGAGAAAAACAAAATGATGTTACCAATTTTAGAGTTAATGGTAATTATGTTTATAAGAAAAAGCATAATTTATCTCTAAATATTTTAAGTCAATTCAGAAATTCTACAGCTACGTCCGGTGAGGATTTTACAGTAACCTTTGGGTATAATTATACGTTTGATAAGTTCAAACCTAATATTAAATTTCCAGAAAGGACAAAAAGGGAAAAGAAATCACGCTCTAAAAGATCAAAAAGGTCTAAAAATAAGGATGAAATACTCAACTTCAGATATAGAGACTCTCTGTATTCTGGCACTATGTCAGAGATCGATCTGCAGTTAGAAGAATTACAGGCTCATGAGCATTTTAATCATATTCCTGAGTATAAAAAAGGAGAATTAACGATGCTTAGAAGTATTGCCTCTGATCAGGATGAACCTTATGAATATAAAGAAAAGGCGGTCGAATTTTTAAGAGAACTATATAGCTATGAAGACTTCCTTAAAAATTACAATCAAATGGTTTTCGATATCCTGACCGAATTAAGGAGAGATATGGACAGGTTGGATTATGCTTTCGAGTCTTCTTTTGTCAAAGCTAAGGTAGCTACAGATAATCATCCGTTACATAAATTAACAGAAACAGCACGTCTTGAATACCCAAGGAATGTCCAGGAAGATTATCAAAAGGTAAGGAAAAAGAGTGACCATGCTTTAGCAAGACTTATTGGACATCGCTGGATGTTACCTATAATAAGTAGTTACAATACGTTAAAAAGTGTAGAGAAGCCTGATAAAATGCTGGAGAAAGTTAAACTAAAGGAGAGAGATAACATTTTCAGGTTAAAAGATACCGGAGAATCAGATCAGAAAATAGAATTGTATTTAATTACTCGAATCATTGATTTTTACTTTAAAGAATCTGTTAAGCACACAGATCCTGATAAGTTTGAACTAAAATATATTGATAAACTCTAACTTAACCAACTTATGAAAAGATCACTACAAGTTCTTTGCACGTTCTTATTGGTTTTTATGGGGCTTAATGCTCAGCGTTATCCCATTACTGTAATCCCCAGAGTAAATCCACCTGCGCCGGTTAACTTTTTTAACTATGCAGACGCGACTACATTCAATAGTCCTCTCAGCGTTCGGTTATTGTTAAATGACATTACTATTACGGACAGGCAAATAACCTTAAAAGTTTATTTTGAAGGCAATGGAATTCAATTTCAAAGCAAGGATTTTGTCGTAGGAGCTCCAACACTTACTATTAGCGGAGGTGAACCTATTGATCTTACAAATGTAGAGCTAGCTCCTTATTTTGAGTTACAAAATATCATTGGTATTAATCCTAATACGTATGGACAGGTAATTCCGGAGGGGAGTTATCAGTTTTGTTTTGAGGTATTTGACTTTATTACCGGCAATAGATTATCGGATCGTACTTGTGCCACTACCTATATTTTTAGAAATGATCCTCCTATTCTTAATCTTCCTGCCAATAAAATAAATCTGGAGCCTCAACCTGTCGATAATATTGTTTTTCAATGGACTCCCAGACATATTAATGTGTCAAATGTACAGTACGAATTGAGTATTGTAGAAATATGGGACGATACTGTTGATCCACAAACTGCGTTTTTAACGTCTCCCCCTATATTTCAAGCTACAACAAGAGCCAATACATTTATATATGGACCTTCGAATCCGCCTTTACTTACAGATAAAAGATATGCATGGCAAGTGAGAGCAAAGGCGCTTCAGGGAGCTGAAGAAATTGGACTTTTTAGAAATGAAGGTAAAAGTGAAATCTTCTGGTTTTCGAGAACCGCACCTTGTAGCCCTCCGGATAACGTATACGCTGAAGCCAAAGGAATTTCTAAAATAAATGTTTTTTGGGAAGAAAACCCGGCAATTTATACTGAATATACAATTGCATATCGTGAAGTAAACAAACAGGGAGCCCAATGGTTTACTATGACTACAAATAGTAGTTGGGCTACGGTCTGGGACTTAAAGCCGGGGACGACTTATGAGTATAAAGTTAAGGGAAAATGTAAATACCAGTATAGCGAGTATTCTCAGGTTCAGGAGATATCGACAGAAGCGACACAAGATGAATCATCAAATTACAATTGCGGTATTGTACCGGATGCTATAGCTATAAGTAACAGAGAGCCTTATACAGGTCTGCAAGTAGGTGATAGAATTACTGCCGGAGATTTTATTATAACCCTTACTGATATTGAATCCAGTAACGGAGGTCGTGTAACAGGAAAAGGATATGTTAAGATTCCGTATCTTGAATTTGCAAGATTTGGAGTTAAGTATGAAAATATACTTGTCAATACAGATAAACAACTGGCTGAAGGTGAAATAGTAACATTGTATGATCCTGAGTTTGGTGAAGGTGAGCAAATGGATCAGGATGTAGATCTTGATCTTATAGAAATTATTAATGGAGATGATGGAGAATTAACCTATGTTGATGTTGATTTTGATATACAGGATATAACCATAAATGATGATGGAGCTATTGTCATTACAGGTGAGAATGGAGAAGAAGCCATCATTCCCGGAGGTGAGGATGTGGTAATTACAGATAGCGATGGAACCGCATGGACTGTAGGCGAAGATGGAACGGTAACTCAGGATACCTTGGCTGATGGAGGAGCAGTTACAGCTGATAATACATCCGGAGTTCAGGATGGCGAAGTAACCTCCATAAGTGCTAGTGGAGTAATAGTGAAGTTTAGAGAATCCGGGTTCTATGCTTTTGATCAATATTCAAATGCGATGCCTGATCAATTAAAAGAGAAATATGAGTCACTTGGTTTACCTGATGGCGAAGAATATAAAGTTTCTTACAAAGCCATATCTAATATCAAAGGAGAAGATTTTGTTGAGCTAGAGATAGAAATTACAGATCAGAACATAACCAAAGACGATATCATTTTTAAAACAAAACAGGGAATTGAAATTCCGGTAACTTGGAAAGATGATCTGGCAGCACTTTCTATAAAGAAAAAGTTTGAATATGCTAAAGAAGAAATATTAGCTGTAGTCAAACCTAAAAATGATAACGACCAATATAAGACAGCAGGAAAATTAAATCTTATGCACCTGGGATCCAATAAGGTTTCTAATATTAAGTTGGTGGTGATTCCCGTTAATAACTCCTCTATTACGTCTAATCTTAAAGAGAAAGTTAATGACATCTATAATAAAGCAGGTGTTCATTTTGATATCTCTATTACTAATTCCATTAATATACCTCAAGATGCTTGGGATCTTAATGCAGACGGTAAGTTTGATGTTGGGGATAGTAGCGTACTTTCATACTATTCGGATGAAGAAAACGCATTAAATTCTTATATCAAAGAAAGAATTAATTATCAGGAAGAAACCTATTATATATTGGTTTTTGATCAACCTCTTTCAGAAGCTTCTTTATCAGGATTTATGCCTTTAAAAAGTCAGTTTGGTTTTGTGTTTGGCAATCAGGATCAAGCCAGAGTGATAGCACACGAGTTAGGACACGGTGTTTTTGGTATAGAGCATCCGTTTACAGAATATGGAATTGCAGAAGGATCAACAAATCTTTTAATGGATTATGGAGGGGGATCTGAATTAAATCATTTGGATTGGAAACAAATACACGCTCCTGGTCTACAATTATATTGGTTTCAAGGGGATGAAGAGGGGCAAGCGTTATTTTCTGCAAAAGAAAGAAATGATAAATTAAGAAGAATTCTGGAGCATATAGGAAATAATTATGACAACAATATAGAAAACCTGACATGGAAGTACTTCATTACTAAAAATCATGGTCGAAATGGTCGTGTGGCGATGAACCTGGATGGGGAGTATAATTTTGATTTACCTGGAGCAAAGCTTTATTTTAAAATAAAGGAACAGCCTTCATCTTCTTTCGCAGAGATATCAGTACAGCCAGATAAAGAGGTATTTGAAATAAAAGAAAGCTCTGTTTTTGGAGGAATTTACTATGAATTATCTTTAAAAACAGAAGCTGGCGATTTTGTATTTGAATTTGATCATCACGATCAGTTAGAGGCGTTCTGTAATTATTTTAAGATTAATAGAGATCGCGAAGAAAAACTTCCAGACAATTCAGCTTATTCTAAACAAATCATAAATTACCTTAATGAAAATTATTTTCCTAGTGGTGGACTTAGTGCTAATGTTGATTGTAATGATATAGACACCTACTTTTCAGAAATACCAACTAGCTATTTAACATATACTCACGATACTCAGTTTATAAATAATGATAAACTATGGATAGCCTTAAAGAGTTTATTAAGTTGTTCAGTAAATGACAAGGGGGTATCGGAAGAGGATGCTGTAATTAATTTAGTAGAAGCTTTAGGTAAAAGATCAGGAAACACTTTTTTAAATGCTTTAAAATCAGAAGATATTGATGGAGATAATGCTTTCAGAAAGCTTTACAGTCGGATTGATAATTGGGGAGGAGATGATAACTTCACTAAGTTAATCAATGTTCTACATAGTATATGGAGTAAATCTGACTATGTTACTCAACCTGTAGTAGACATTCCTTATGAGAGTAGTAAAGTTTTAGGCTTTTATTTTAGTTCTTACGATGTAAAGTTTAGTGGGGATACTTCAATTAAAATGATTGAGGAAGTCATTTACATAGTTCCGTATGCGGGAACTATTTACGGAGATGGTATTATCAGAGAGTTTAAAGATTTGGGAACCTATGATATTTATGATCCTATAAGATTAGTAAAATATAAAAATATAGTAGATCCTGGATTTAGAATAGAATCTGTAGATATTCCAATGTTTATTCTGAAGGCAATTGCAGAAAATTATTCTACGAGTAATACCGATAGAGGAGCAAATTTTGCATTTGAAGCTGCTTTAACATTCTCAGGGATTGGTAATATAGCCAAACTTAGACATATTTCTAAACTGGGTAAATTAAAGGGAACTTTAACTGGATTAGAAGGAGCTGATGCAATTCTTTCAACTACGAATTTATTACTAAAGTATTCAGGGGCTTGTGATCCTCCTAAACAAAATGAAACTAATCAACAAAATGGGGAAAAGAAAAAAACGTTTTGTGATAAACTAGGATTTTTTGCGGATGTAGTAGGTTTAGCTAGTGGATTTACGAGTCTAGCAGAAAGAAGTGTTGAAATAAAAAGAAGAGCTGATGATCTCCTACAGGAAATAGAGTCTAATCCTCAGATTATAGAAAATGCTACTGATCGTGGTGCTATTATAGATGGCCTTAAAGCCATAATAGGAGAAACTGATTTATATGATGTCAGTCTAAATGAGTTAAGAAAGCAAATCCAAGATGGACAGTTTGCTTCGGTCCTTAATAATTTTGAAAATGTAAAACTTACTTTATCAACTGTTGAGTTTTTGTTGAAATATTCAGAAGGTTGCGATAGAGACGAGGTTTGTAAACAAGTAAAGTTCTTTTTAGATATTGTACAAAAGGGTATCAAGGCAAGAGATCTTGGTATAAAAGTAAGAAAACAAGCAGGAGTTTTACTCGATAAGGTAAATAATGATCCTAATGCCTTTAAAAATGATCCTCTTAAAAAGAAGCAAGTTATAGAGGAGCTTGAACTGGTTTCTGGAAGAAAAATTCCTTCATTGGAA
>NZVW01000101.1 GCA_002697475.1 Aquimarina sp.
CTTCTTAACATAATTATCATATTACCATTATTTTATCGTTACATTCTTGGCCATTATGTTACTTTAAGGTTAAATGATATTCTAATATTATCTTTAATAGAGGCCATATTTATACTCCCTTCACATCTTGCTCATCTCAAAAAGAAAGAAAAGAAAGGACTGATACTAAAGTTCGAAAAAGCACAGCAAAAGTTTGCTCATGGTTTTAATAATATCATAGAAAAATATTATCGCCCATTTCTTGACAAATGCCTAGAATACAGGTATATCACTTTATCCGCTGCTTTAGCTCTACTAATTATTGTTGGTGGATATGGACTTAGCGATCATATGGGTATGATTCTTATGCCGGAGGTAGCTGCTGACGAAATTGAAGCCGGTATTCGATTACCTGTGGGTACAACTCCTGATCAGGCTGCTGCGGTAGCTATTGAAGTTACTAAGGCCACCCAAAAAATGTTTGATGATTATAATCTTTATGAGGTTGCTGAAGGTATAAAAACAAATGTAAGGGGTCAAAATTTTATTGATGTTGAAATTGTTATGCGTCCTCCTGATCAAAGAGAAATGAGTGCAAGAGAAGTTATTGCACTCTGGCGGGATAATATCGGAGAAATAAGAGGTGTTGATCAAATTACATTTGAAGCTGAAAGAGGACCGGGAGGATATCAACAGGATATTAGTGTGGATCTAAGTCACCCTGATATAGAGGTATTGGAAAAAGCCAGTAAAGCTTTTTTAAATAAAATGAAAGCCTATGAAAATACCAGAGATGTAAGTGATAACTATAATAAAGGGAAACAGCAGTATGATTTTAAATTACTTCCAGAGGGTAGAAATCTCGGACTCACATCATCAGAAGTAGGACGACAGGTTAGAGATGCTTTTTTTGGTGCATTGGCTATGCGTCAGTTAAGAGGAGATAGTGAAGTAGAAATACGTGTTAAGCTTCCTTTAAATGAGCGAAAAGATATCCGTAATCTTGAAGATTTTTTAATAAGAACACCCCAGGGGACTGAGGTACCTTTAATGTCTGTTGTTAAAATTGAAGAAAAAGAAGCATTTACTTCGATAAACAGACGTAACGGAAGACGAGTAGTTAATGTAGGTATGGATATTGAACCCTCTAATGCCGTAGGACGTGTATTAGAGTCTGTAACGAGTGAAGTTTTAACCGGTCTAAGAGCAGATTATCCAGGTTTGACCTGGACTTTTGAAGGTAGTCAGGCCGATATGAGGGAATCCACCGGATCTTTATGGGGTACATTTACTATGGCTTTTTTAATCATTTATGCTTTACTTGCTTTAGCTTTTAGTAATTATGTACAGCCTTTAATTGTTCTTACTGCTATTCCTTTCGGGATTGTTGGAGCTGTTATCGGACATATTCTTCTGGGTTATGACTTATCCCTGGTAAGTTTAATGGGAATGATTGCCTTAGCAGGAGTAGTGGTTAATGACTCCCTTATAATGATCGATTATGCTAATGGACAAAGAGATAAGCTTTCTGTTTATGAAGCTATTCATGAAGCTGGTTTAAGAAGATTTAGACCGATAATGCTTACAACTCTTACAACGTTTGGTGGTCTGGCTCCTATTATATTCGAAACCTCCAGTCAGGCATTCTATTTAATTCCTATGGCAATATCTCTAGGTTTTGGGATTGTATTTGCCACTTCAATTATCCTGGTAATTGTTCCTTGTTTATATCTAAGTCTGGAAGACTTAAAACTATTACTTAGAAAGGGAAAAACGGTTGAAAAGGTAGAGGTTTAATTATTTTTTTGGGTCCTAAAACAAATCATTTATCGAGTACTCTTTTATAAGTAAGCTCTATAATAAAACAGAAAACAATGATCCCAATAGCTATAAGTATATTAGAAAGATGATCTTTATATTGATTTATAATAAGGGTTACTAAAGCAATTACACACAATATGGCACCGATTAAAGAAATACTACCTCTACCCTTTATTTCTTTTCTGTTCTTGTATCCTACATAATTAACGCAAGCAAAAACAAATAGGAAACCAACACTTCCCGAGGTCGAAATACTTTCAAGGTCAAGGACATTTACAAGAATTATAGTGGTTATGGAGGTAATGGCCAAGCCTATTGGTTTGTTCCAAAATTGATAGGTTAATTGATGAGGCAATTCATCATCCTCAGATAATTCATAACTCACCCTACTCCCGCCGTAAAGTGAGGCATTAATAGCAGAAAATGTAGAAATTAAAGCCGCAATGGTAATAATTGTAAATCCAATTTGACCTAACATAGGTTTTGCAGCTTCTGCCAAAACATAATCTTTAGCATCTTTAACCTGATCAAAACTTAAAGAGCCTACTGTTATTATAGCTATTAGTATATATAATGTGATTACAAAAATTACAGAACCAAAATAAGCTCTTTTTATATTCTTTGAAGGGTTTGTAATATTAGGAGCAGCATTTGCAATAAGCTCAAAACCTTCATAGGCAACAAAAATGATCATCCCTGCAGCCACTAAACTAATAGGAGACTCCCAGTGATTCAAGCTTAACTGATCCAGATGTGTACTTGATTGCAAACCATAGAATCCTACGCCCACAAAACCAATCAAAATTACCAACTTTATAAAAACAGCTATAGACTCTATTTTGCCTACGATAACTACACTATAGTAATTTATTGCGGATGCAATAAGTACTATGGCAGTGGCGTAAATATGAGAGTCCACAAATTCATTACCCGTCAACGAAAAAAGATTGGGAGCATAAGAACCAAAAGCAGAAGCGTATAAGGCAAGCATTACTATATAACTGATCCAAAGCAAGTTATTAACGCCACCGCTGAAAACAGAAATGCCAAAACCCTTATTAATGAACTTCACAGTACCTCCTTTGTCAGGATATGCTCTTGACAGTTTAGCATATGAGTATGAGGTTAATAGCGCTATTAATCCAGCAAATAAAAAAGCTACGGGAGTACCACCTTTTGCCAAATCAGAAGCCAGTCCCAGTACAGCAAAGATACCTCCTCCTACCATACCTCCAATGCCGATTGATATGGCATCCATAAGGCCTATTTGTTCATCTTTATTTTTTTCCATAGGTTTTTATATAAGCTTGTATTTCTATAAACTTACAAAAACACCTATAAGGATTTTATAGTTTAACCCACTTTTAATAAAAAATAGAATGGCTAATCCATAACATTAAGTATTTTATCCGCCATCATATTTAATTGTTGATGTACCTCTGGTGCCGATCTATCTGTTACAATTATAACTCCAATTTGTTTTTCAGGAATCAAGGATATCCAACTTGATGTACCATAAGCCCCTCCGATTTGAAAAAGCAAATCTCCACTCTTTTGATTTTTGAAAATCTGCCAAAATAATCCATTCTCGAAATGTCCATATTTACCCTCGAAGAGCTCTTGATGTGATGTAGATATTACAGGGTCATTGTTTTTAAGGTGATATTGCATATATTTTAGCATATCGCTTACAGTAGATATAATGCCCCCTTCAGCAACCAATTCTTTATTTGCCCGTATCGGCATCTCAATATCATTTTGATTTTTACCTTTCACAACCAGATGTTCCTTTTCCTTTGAAATAAATATATATGTATTCTTCATTTCTAAAGGTTTTAAAATATGTTCTTCTATTAGTTCTTTATAAGTCTTTTTATATATCTGCTCCAGACAATATCCAACTAAATTTGCCCCGGCATAGGAATACTGAAATTTGTATCCAGGTATAGTGTCGATGGTGACTTGTTTTAGATCTTTTAAAAATTGAACTCTGGTATAATCTTTTTGTAATTTATTTATCTCGTTAGGTAGCTTATCCCAGTCAGGGTTTTGAAAAAGCTCCGGATGGTCAGGAAACATTCTTGGCAGACCACTGGTGTGAGTTACTAAATGTTTAAAAGTAATAGGATGATTAAGGTATTCTAAATTAGGGTAATCCCCTGGTAGAAATTCTCTAATGTCATCATCTAATTTTACTTTACCTTGTACAATTGCCTTTGCTAATAATGTCCCAGTAAATGTTTTTGTCAAAGAAGCTATTTCGTATAAGGTATTGTCATCAGGTGTACTTTCATCACCTAATTTACCACTGTAAAGTGTATATACTTTTCCATTATTTATAATCCCTACAGCCAAAGATGATAAAGTGGAATTGGTGATTAAAGAGTCAGAAATGCTTTTGACATCCTCCATTATTTCTTTCTGACCAATCATGGTTTGTGTTAAAATTATTAGGGTTAGTAATGGAAATATATTTACTGGAGCTTTCATAGGGTTGGTTTATTATAAAGACGCAGAAAATAGTAAATGTGGCAAATCGATGCATTTATTGGTATAATAACTGGATGAGAATACTCAAAATTCCAATTAACAAACATAACGGAGAAAAGAATTTTGTATCTGCTCTACCGAACTCTGTATATTTTATTTTTTTAAAAAAACCAACATATTTAAAATCTCCGATAGCCCTAAGTAGGAATATTGACGGTATGATCCAGCCCAGATATAAAGAAACAGAACTAGGTAGTTGAATATTTAGAACATCAAACCTCATCAAATAAAATACAGAAAACAATAGAAGCCCAAAACCAACAATTGCAGAATCCACTTTCCTTGGATTAAGGACTAATTCACCTTCTTCTGTGGTAGGCAAAGACTTTGTTAACCCAAATGTTCCACCCCTAACCCAGTTAAAATGAATAATTGCCAGTAAAAGAAAAATAAAAAATAATACAAATTCCATAAATTTTTAATTTTTGAAGCATTTATAGACGTTAATCCTGTTTTTCAATAATATGAACCTTATAGTATGTCCAAGATTTAATTTCGTGAATCAAAATAATGATTAAAACTGAAACAACAGAAGCTAACAAGACTACTCTATCCTTTATAAATAGTGAAAGCAGAATAAGTAGTATACCAAATATCGTTCTGGGTATGTATACACGCTTGGGATTATAAGTTGAAATACTTAATTGTATGCCCGTTAAGGCAAGAATAAATACCCCTGTAGCAATACCGGCAAGCATAATTGGATTAATTTCACTTTTTAGATTATAATGAAACTGATGAAGGCCAAATTCCAATGCCATAAAAACAAAAAGTAAAGAGAGGTAAATAAAGAATTGACCATATCCAAAAGTAAATACTCGTCTAATATTTTTAGAAAGATTAGTTCTGAACCCAAACCCACAATCAAAATATATCCACCACAGACTAATCACCACTAAAAACGACAACACCAATACATACCAATGATTAGTATAAAGCATATCATAATTTTTAAAAATGGATAATATACCTTCTCCTAATAGAATAATATTGAACAGCCCGTGACGCTCAACAATATGTCCTGTATGAACAGGTATAAGGCCCTTAGTCACCGACCAACCCAAAATTGGAGAGACAATTTCAATACATACGCTTAAAATAAAAAAATAGGGTTTTATACCAGGGTTTAAAAACAAGGAAGCAATTAAGACCAATGTGCTAATGCTATATCCTGTAAGAAATGTTCTCGCATTCTTCCTATATTCATTAGCTCTTCTCAGCACTCTACTCCACAAATAAATTAAAATACAATTACAAAGAATATAATATATTGTAGCATAAAAAAAATCTCCTTTCAGTACAGCGTCAAAGGAATTGATCAATCCCAGAACAGGAAATAGTGATATAAGATATGAAAACCTATAGGCTACATCATCATTGTCATAAAAACTAGCATACCAGGTAAAGCGATTCCAAATCCAGAATATTAAAAAGAAGAAAACACTATATTCTACTATCGTCTGCCCTGAAAAACCTTCTTTAAAAATATGAGACAAAGAAGATACAGCGACTACATAGCCGAGATCTAAAAATAACTCCAGCCATGTTGCCTGCCTATGTTCATCAACATTATCTCTTATTTTTATAGGCCTTCTAAAATGTGATAACTTCATAAAGAGGTAAAGTGTTCTAAAAACCACTTTGAAGATATACAATTATAGTCTAAGAGCAATGTATAAATAACGATGTCTAAGGAAGTCTTATCTTATTTAAGCTGAACTCCATAGCCGAAATATCCCCTTGTACTTCGTGGATACGAGAATTGGTATAATATAAATAACCATTATATATACTAAAGGTATCTGCCCATTTAACCTGATCCCCTTCAAGCAAGGTAGCTATAGTTCCGTCTGGTTTTCTGTATACAATCTTGTGATTTTCCAAATCGGCATAATAAAGATTTCCTTGATTATCAAAAATCATCCCGTCTGGAGCTGCTGTTTTTGCTTCTAGTTTAACCTGTTCAGCTATTGAAGTTGTATCTTCTTCATTTAATACTGTAGTAGGTATTGAATATAAACTGTACCCTGTTAAAGCGTGATAATATAAACGACTTTCATTAGTATTTAATGCAATACCATCTGAATGTACCGTATTATTCCATTTTTTACCATTTATAGTAAGATATGATTGTTCAGCAGAAGTCGATTGATGATCATCTAAAACTCTTTTAGTTAACCCTGTTTCTCTATCTAAAATGACTAAGCCTGCATGCCCGGAATCTGTAAAATATATGACATTATTTTTTTTATCAACCCTGAGATCATTGATATAAGAATCACTGTGGTAACTATCTTTACTAAACACATAAGTTTGTTTTAAGGTATCTGTTGCCAAATCAAAAACATAAACTCTTGGAGCATCTATTACACCTTTAAATTGAGGATTTCTGGTATCCAATACAAAAAGTTCATCTTCAAAAGCCACAACAGATTGCACACCAATGAATAGATTTTCTTCTATCTTCTTATTTAGCTCCCAAGAATTCCATGTAGTGTCTGGATAACTCCTGTAGGTTTGATTTGGTAGAACCTCAAGTACCGAATTTTCAACTCCTTCTCTCCATCTTGGAAAGTTTACAAAAATTCGTCCATTATCTGTAACTGTAACTCCCGTTACTTGCTGACCTGTAAAACGAGCTACTTC
Organism: Aquimarina sp.; assembly: GCA_002697475.1. Classification (GTDB taxonomy): domain Bacteria; phylum Bacteroidota; class Bacteroidia; order Flavobacteriales; family Flavobacteriaceae; genus Aquimarina. Next base: position 6,997 of record NZVW01000101.1, read on the forward strand.
AGTAACTTCAGTAGTTAGTTCTTCAGTCTCCTGAGTAATTTCAGTTTTTATTTTTTCTTTTTCAGATGCATCTTTGCAAGAGAATAATAGGACGCAAGCTAAAAGACATATGATTTGCTTCATAGTTAAAGATGTATTTCTTGTTATTTTTTATCCTGATAGGCTCCTGAAGAATAGGTTAATTCATAGCTATGAGTATAAATTTCAAAAACGATCCCAAAAGGATCCTCCACATACACCATTTTATAAGGTTTTTCATTAGGATAATATTCTCTGATAGGCATACGCTGTTTGCCTCCGTAAGCTAAAATCTTATCTACCAGTTCCTCTATATTAGGATCTTGTATACAGAAATGGAATAACCCAGTATTAAATGGATTAAAAGCAGGTGCTTCTTTAATTCCATGAGGAAAAGAAAATAGCTCAATTCCTATTCCGTCTGAAGTTGCGAGATGAGCGATTTCAAACTCCTCCCAATCTTCACCAAAAACATCAATACACATCTGACCTATTGCAGTCTCTCTTTCTTTTTTAACTACAGAAGGTTCCATAACGATATACCAACCCATTACCTCTGCATAAAAATTCACTGCTTTACGGATGTCGGGTACCGTTATACCTATGTGAGAAAATGACTTAGGATAGGCATTTTTATTCATAACCTTAAAATTTATGATTCAAGATTACAAAGCTACAAGCGGAAATACCAAAAACTGTTATAGCTATATTAAATCAGCCTTAGATTAACAAAGAGTTGGGAAAACCTAATCTAATTCAAAATTGATTTATGAATTACTCTAAAACTAACTCTGGATTTACAAACGTATACTTTTGATCACTTACACTAACAGTAATTACATCGTCATAGATTTTTTTCAAAATATCATATTCATTTTGTAGGGGTATAGGATTTATTAAAAGAATACGTTGCTGAGTTTTATTCCAATAATCCTTTTGATTTAATTCTACTTTTCTAAAAGCACCATGTTTAGAAGAGTTGACTATCACTTCCTGCTCTTTTAAAGGAATTTTTGAGTTTTCACTCATGGAAATTAAAACTACCTGTACATTTTCAAAACCTTCGTATTTCTTCCAATAGCCAACCTTAATGTTATAATTTGTATTATCCCCAAACTTTACATTAAAAAAATCTCCATTAATAATATTAAAAGTATCTCCTTCATTAACAAATAAATAGGGTAAAACTGAGAAGTAGGATTGTTTATAGCCTGCACTTATAGGAACAATTCCTTTTTTATGAAGTTCTTCAATTGCTATTTCCGGATTGATAACTGGTTTTGATACCGCTACTCCACTTGCACAGGATATAAGAATTAGGACCATAAGAATGGTCGTAATACCTATAAATAGATTTCTGTTCATTTCTGATGATTTAAGATTCATTATTAGTAAGTGTATAAACGGCGAGAAATGTTACCCAAAAATTGAATTTATTTATGATTAACTAAACTTTGGGTATAAACTCCATGGTATAATCGTAGTACTCTGGTTGTGAAATACCTTCTGCATAACTTAAATTTTCAGGTTGTGTATACTTACTCAGGTATGCTGCATCAATATCGGATTGTATTTTATTTCCAGGATTAAGTTTTACGCCTTTAACGCCAATAATTTTGTCTCTGTATTTGATTTGTCCTGATCCTGTATCTACAAAAGCTGTAAACCAACTACGTTTACTTTTGTTCCAGCTTCTTGCAAAAATACGTCCATTAACTTCGACCATCCATATGTCTAAAAAAGATCTAGGCTCTTCACCTCCCTTAATACCAATGAGCGTATGACTTTTTAGATATTTACAAAAATCCTGTGGAAATTCTTTTTTTTCATTCATATAATAAAGGGATATATGGGTATGCAAATTAAGGATTCTCAGATAATGAAAAGTAAAATTTTATAAAAATCCCCTTAAGAATATTCTTAAGGGGAAATATCAGAAATTACGGTTTATGGATTTATTAACTCAACTTTCCTGTTCTACCGATTTATTTCTTTAATAAGCTTAGC
>NZVW01000102.1 GCA_002697475.1 Aquimarina sp.
CTCGAGGGAAAAGCAGAAATTGTCGTTGATGAAGTACCTACATTCTTACAAAACGATGATGCGATGATCATTCCAGGCGATACTATCTATACTATTGAAGCAAATGAAAAGTTTAAAATGCTTTATATCATTTTAAATAATAAAACCTAATCCTGAAAAATTAAAACCATATGGAAGCTCTATTTAAGCCAGGTGACATAGTATGCGCCAAAGTACACCCTACTAAGCCTCTAAAGGTTAAGTATTTTGTGAGAAGGATCTATTATTGTGATATAGTTAATTATCCTAATGAAAAAGAAGAGGTTTATTTTGAGAGAGAAATTGAGCTTTATAAAAAATAATTATTCAGATCCCTTCATAGTATAAACATGAATCAATTCTTCATTATTCTCATACTGCTCTTTAAAATACATCCCTAATTTCTTTAACAGCCTAATTGACTTTTGATTATCGAATCTTGTTATTGCCAATATCGTAGTATATGTTTTCAATTTTAAAATTTCTTGCAGATATCTTATGCTAACTTCATAAGCATAACTTTTGCCTTCATACTCCGGCAACATAGCAAAACCTATATCAGGTGCGTCCAGATGATCTCGTTTTAAAAATGTTACCAGTCCTATGGGTTTATTAGTATTATTTAATTGATATACACTGTAATAATAGTGAGGATGATCAAGAATCTTTTGAATATAAGCAGCTGCATCAGCGTCAGTCTTAATTTTACGATCTCCAATAAATTGCAACCATCCTTGACTATTTACTAGTTTTAAAATAAAACCGGCATCATCTAATCTAATTGGTCGTATAAGTAATCTTTCTGTTTCTAATTCTAAATACATTTATAAACTGAATGGTTAATGCTTAATGCTATCCTTTTGTGTAAATATTTTTTCAAAAGCATCATATACAGCAAGGTGTAATGCATCACCATGATTTTGTTTTTCGAAGAAATTATAATAGAGATTAGTGTTTTCTCTTTTTGAAAGATTTAACTTGTCGTATAAATCTTTTGCTGCTTTTTCCATGATATCACCTTCTTTACCCACGGCAATGTAAATTGACTTGTTAGAATCATACATTTTAGGTGAATCGTTAAGTAAGGATCCATCATCCCACCATAGACTAGGACTAACAATAATGTAATTATCGAAAGTCTCTGGGTTTTTAAATAAAATCTCTGTTGCCAGTAGTCCTCCGAGAGACTGGCCTATTAATGTGTTAGTTCCGTTTGTATTATACTCTTTGGCTATAAAAGGTTGTAATTCCTTAGTGAGAAAATCAATGAATTTTTTTGACTCTCCTGTGGTAGGAAAATCAATTTTGTCCTTTTCATTACTCGTGGGATACGTGAAATCTCTTTTTCTGTCAACATTAGAGATGCCTACAACTATAGATTCAGGTATCATATTGATCCAGGAAAATGAACCAAATTGTACCAAACCGACAATATGAATAAAATCCTCATCTATAGATCCATCTAAGAGGTAGATAACAGGATATTTTTTGGTGTTTTCCTTTTCATAACCCAATGGAAAATAAATATTTAGAATTCGATTTTCATTTAAAATCTCTGACTTTAATTCCAGTTGCTCTCCAATGACTAAAGGATCTGTTTTAAGCTTTTGAGCTTTAGTTTGCCCGCATATAGTAATAGTATGTGCTATTAAAACTAATAGTGTAAGTGTTATTTTCATTTTTTTATTTATGAATGTCTAAAGATAATACAAAGTTACTATTCAATCCCCTAAAACAAAACTGAAGCTAATAAGCTTCAGTTTATATTAAAACACTTTAAATTTTATAAAATACCTGCCAGATATTTTAATCAAACTCAGGATTTCTCGGCTAATGAAAGGAAGTGACTATTGAAATCCTGTTACAAAACTATGGAAATAACTTACTTCTAAAGTTTACACACTATTAACTAACTGATAATTAAAATTTAAGACACTTTACTCAATATACAATCTATTCAAATAACAAACATGTTTTAAGGATTATTGTATTGTTTTAAAGTAGAAAAACGGGTAATACTACGCATTTAGCACAACCTTATAAATAGTATCTTTAATTCTCAACTAAATACTATTTATCACTAACCAAATATTTAGAACATGAAGAAAATACTCTTTAACCTTAATCTCCTACTATTAATTGGTTTATTATTTTTAGGTAGCTGTAAAGATGGTAAAAACGACAGTTATACTTCTACAGATGCATCTGATAACCTAATAGCCTTTACACCAGTCCACGATAAACTACCTGTAGATGTTAAACCTACGTGTATTGCAGACTCCACTGATTTTAAAAATTGGTTTGTTTCTGGTAATATTAGTAAAAATGGTGCTGTTAATCCGGCTAATAGTGTCACGTTTGGGCATCAAAACAATTGTGACTTTTACCAATGGTCAGAGCAAATGTTTCTATGGATGACCTCTCCTTCAAGCGATCCTAATTTTAGCGGAAGAGCAATTTTGGAAACACCAGAGTTTTATACAGTCTCTCCAAAAGTAAATGGAGTAAGAACTTTAATTCCTCATAAAGCTGGGAAAATGCTTACCGCATTAACTAATGTTCAAAAAACAGACTCCAGAATAGACTCTGAAGAAGGACAAGCTACAGATGATGTACTTATGTCTCAAAAAGGATCTCTGATTTATTATATATCTATGGTAAACGATGTTTATGCTCAATTTTTAACCGGTGCTAAAGCAGGAGTGCTCGGTGACGGAGAATTTCCTACTACAAAATCATCAATGGATAGTATTGTAAATTATGCCACTAGTCAGGGTGTAAATTTATCTAATCCTGAAACACTAGCCATGGAGCTAAAAACATCATGGGTAGATGCGAGTACTATATCCAATAGTGCTGATTACGTGACCATCGATGCTATAGTTCCTGTATATGACAAAGTATCTGAAACCTTATGGACTCAAAAGCCGGACACATCTGCTACAGTGAAACTTGCTCTTATTGGAGTTCATGTTGTAGGTAGTGTCAATGGACATCCTGAAATGATTTGGGCTACTTTTGAACATAAGGATAATGCTCCTAACCTATCTTATGAATATGTCAATGTCAATGACTCTACAAAAACAGTAGCTGCAGATAGTGGTAAAGATTGGTTATTGAATAGTGACGCGAGTAATGAAACTTATAATGTTTCTCACATGCTATTCGCTAACGATAGTATTAAAGCGCGACCTGATCAAATCATAAGCGCCAGCAATACAAAAATGATTTTACCATGGGGTGTGGCTAAAACGGGGAAACCTAATCCCGAAAATGCTACTCCGGCAGACTCTAATACAGAAATAATAGCTATAAACAACAGTGTGCTGGGTCAACTCATTAAAGGAGACGTTAGAAGAAACTATATTTTCATTGGTGCAACCTGGACGAATGGCGGAGCCGCTCCTAACGGTACTCCTTATTCTGAAACTAATACCACAGACGGGATGTCTATAGGAACCAGTAGATTAGCAAACAGCACCATGGAAACTTACTTTCAATATGATAATAAAAAATTTGGAGAAACTGCCAATTGCTTTTTCTGCCATAGCAACACCAGTGCCAATACCACGGGCTTGAAACCAGGAGATCTAAGTCATATCTATGACGCTATTCAGGCACTGAGTGAAACAAGTACCAAAACTCCATAAAAGTAGTTTTTGATCATTCGTTTGTTAAACAAAACCACTATGATATTTTATCATGGTGGTTTTATCATTTAGAATGCATTCTACTTTCGTAACCACAACTCCTCACCCATATACAAATAATCGTTTAAAAGTTTTTCGTAAACAGGCATAGAATTATCACCATTGAGAAAAACAACATAACCATTTTTTGATTTTGGAAAGAATATGGCCAGAGTACTTACTCCCGGATCTTTACCTGTATGTAAAATAGCTTTTTCGCCTCCGCTAAAGTCTGAAAGTATTTCCCACCCCAGACCGAAAAATGATTTTTCTCCTAACTTTACCTGAGGTTCTAACATTTCCTCAAAAAGTTTCGGGTTAAGTTCAGCTCCATTTATAAGGTAAGCTATAAACTTACTGTAGTCTTCTACTGTGGTTAATAGATTAGCCGCTGCATTCGCTTCGTAATATTTGATTGTTTTTAATGGTTTCCCTTCTTTATCAAAATTAAGTGCATACATTGATTCATCCATGCTTTCATCCCACCAAAACCTGGTATCTCTCATTCCTATTGATTTAAACACGTATTGTTCTGCAAGTTCTTCAATAGTTTTACCCGTTTTTTTTTCAACAGCCTTTCTAAGGTATTCAAAACCTTCTCCTGAATATTGATGTTTGCTACCCGGATCAAATTCAAAAGCTAGTGTATTATCATCATTTAAATATCTCCAATTGGGGAATCCTGTTTGGTGCGTAAGAACTATTCTTGGCGTTAATTTTTTATAGCGCTTATCATCAACCACATCGGGATCTATCCAATAGGTATAAAGGGGTTCATCAAGGCTTAATAATCCATTATCCACAAGTTTTAATGTAGTTAGAGCCACAATAGGTTTTGTGAGTGATGCAACCTTAAATATCGTATTATAAGGTGCTTCCCTCTCTCCGTCTAAAGTTCCATAAACCTTTATTTCTTTTAATGTGCCATTTTTAATAATCCCCAGACCCAAAGCCGGAACCTTATGCTCTCTTAGCAGAGATTCAATCTCATTCTTTGGACTACCTGTAACTATAGCATTTGGATTCTGATGGTCATAACTCAGAACCTCTGTCAATATCCATCTTTCATCCTTTAATGTCCATACAGAAGTAAATTTTGCAGTGCTTGTCCATCGATCTTCTTTTTCTTTTTCTCTTATATAAAAATGATGAACTCCTTTTTGTATTGCACCGTATAAGTTGCCATTATTATATAAAGGAAATACTTCCAAGCTTCCTGGTTTCAGTTTTCGGATTGGTTTTTTATTGAAGTCTGAGCATAGATTTTCTTTTGTGCTTTTAAAAAAATCATCTCGATATTGAACTCCGCTCTGATCGTGAAAGAACCGTAAATCCTTTGCTATCACTTCTTGTAAATAAGAAATATCACATTGGTTGAATCCTTTTTCAAAGAATATACTGTCATGTTGTTTTAAGTCTTTAAAAAGCTGAGAATCCTGACTTACCTGAGCGTTTAATTGTAGTGTAATAGCAAAATAAATTATGGCTCCTACATATATATTTTTAATCATTTGAGATATTTTTAGCAAAGATTTATATCTCATTGATTTTTCGACTAAAATTCTACACGACAATAAGCCGCCAAGATAGCGACAACCAAACGTACAACCCTATATAAAGCTGAATCCTAATGTAATATGTAATTTCTTATGCTTATCTAAACCAATAGTATTTCGAAGAATTAAAAACACATTTGAAAGGACTAATACAATCATAACAACCAGACTAAATCTATTTGTCCAACCGAACCAGTTTTTCATAAATGCAGTAAGTAGAAACAGTATTACAGATAAAACTGTCCACATAATTTGTAAAGACACAATTTGTTTAGTAACAGGATTAAATTCCTTTTTGATAAACATCAATAATAAAGGAAAAATAATATTTAGCGGAGGAAAAAATGTACCCGGTAAGGAGGATATATTTATAATTTTAAGTACAACTTCATCAAAAGATTCATATACTGTTGTATCCTCAAGAAGCTCCTTTTCTTCAATATCCAAGGCTTTTGCTAAGGATTTCAAGGTATAACCTTTAGGCTCTGTACCTGCTTCAATTCTTTGAATTGTACGAATAGAAATACCGGATTTTTCAGAAAGTTCTGCTTGAGTGAGATTCAATTTTTCTCTAAAAGCCGTCAGCTTTGACATTATTCTTGATTTTACTCAAATGTAATCTTTATCACTAAAACCTAAACTCTATTATTACTTAATAGTTGAAAAATATGTCCAAATTATAAATAAAACTTGTAATGGAATCCTGAACCACAAATATTGTATTGAAGGACCATTAAACTGGCCAGTTTGATAATCAATTGACTCTAATGCAGCTTTTATATTAGCTGGTAGCACTACTATTAGAAATGCAATTAATGCCCAACCAAAAATAACTCTAAAACTGGGAACCAAGATACCCACAGCCAATAAAATTTCCAGAACACCAGTTAATAAAACGACCTCTTTCTTTAACGGAATAAAATCCGGAACCATAACTGACATTCCATGGGTAAATATAAAATGACCTATTGCTGTAAAAACTAGCATGACCGCCATTGCGATTCTGGCTGCCAATTTAAGATCAGGCTTTTTAAGAAAGAAACGAGTATATAAACAAGCCAGGATGAAAGTGATGACAAGTATAATAAGCGGTTTCATAAATTATTTTTATTACAAAAATGAAATGAATCGCTTAAGAAAACAATGAACCTAAGTTAAGAAATTCTCTTTCTAATTCTACTTAACGCCTGAGGAGTTATCCCTATGTACGATGCTATATACTTCATAGGGATTTTTAAAAACAAATCCGGACGCTCTTTAAATAATTGCAAATATCTTTCCTCTGCTGTTAAACTCAGTAAAGAAAGTTCTCTGTTGGATTTTTTCAAATATAAATCCTCGGCTGTTTTTCTACCAATAAAATTTCCTATATCTGATTGTTCATATACTTCTTGCAGATCAGAATACGATATTGTCCACAGAGTCGAATCTGTCATCGTTTCTATTACATATCTAGATGGTGATCTGGATAAAAAAGAATCATAAGCGCTTATGAAGCTTTTTTCAAATCCAAAACCAAAAGTGATATCATTCTCTGGTTTAGGAATATAAAATCTAACTATCCCCTTCTCTATAAAAGAAAGATTGTTTTCTATTTCTCCAACATCAACCAGTTTATTTCTCTTTTTGTAATTGAACTTCTTCAATTTTGAAGAAAATAAATCCCAATCACCATCTGATATATTGAATGTGTTTTTATAAATATTCTTTATATCTTCCAATTAAAATAATATTTATTTTCACAAAGCTTCATCCATAATCGCCTGAACTACCTCTGGATTTAAAAGGGTACTGGTATCTCCTAAATTACTAGTGTCTTTAGAAGCTATTTTTCTTAAGATTCTTCTCATAATCTTACCACTTCTTGTTTTTGGTAATCCGGGTACAAATTGAATTTTATCCAGTTTTGCAATGGGACCTATTCGCTCTGTAATCTGTTGGTTAATTTCCTTACTAAGATTACTCCTATCTCTATTTTCTCCTGTTTCCTTAAGAATCACATAACCATATAAAGCATTACCTTTAATATCATGAGGGAAACCTACGATAGCAGACTCCGCTACTGCAGGATGTTCGTTTATGGCGTCTTCAATAGGAGCAGTTCCTAAATTATGTCCGGAAACTATAATTACATCATCCACTCTACCCGTAATTCTATAATATCCTACTTCATCCCTTAAAGCACCATCACCTGTAAAATATTTATTTTCAAAAGCTGAGAAATACGTCTCTCTATATCTTTCATGATTTCCCCAGATCGTTCTGGCAATAGAAGGCCAAGGAAACTTGATGCATAGTCTGCCATCCACCTGATTGCCTTGAATTTCCTTTCCTTCTTCATCCATCAAGGCTGGTTGTATTCCGGGCATAGGTAGTGTGGCATACGTAGGCTTAGTCGGCGTCGCAAAGGGAATTGGAGATATTAATATTCCGCCTGTTTCTGTTTGCCACCAGGTATCTACAATAGGACAATTCTTTTCACCAACATGATCATTGTACCAATGCCAGGCTTCTTCATTGATTGGTTCTCCTACAGTTCCTAAAACTTTCAAAGATGATAAATCATGGTTGGTTACATAATCCAGATTTTCTTTTGCTAAAGCCCTTATTGCTGTTGGCGCAGTATAAAACTGAGTGATTTTATGTTTTTCTACAATATCCCAAAATCTTCCAAAATCAGGATAAGAAGGTACCCCTTCAAACATAACAGTAGTGGCACCATTCGCTAACGGACCATAAACAATATAAGAATGCCCCGTGATCCATCCAATATCTGCAGTACACCAATAAATATCATCCTCTTTATACTGAAAAACATTTTTAAAAGTATAGGCAGTATAAATCATATATCCTCCGGTAGTATGTAACATTCCCTTAGGTTTTCCTGTGGAACCTGAGGTATACAATATAAATAGTGGGTCTTCTGCATCCATAATTTCAGGAACGCAATCTGAATAAGCATTATCCAATAAAGGTTGAAGCCATTGATCTCTTCCTTCTTTCATATTGATATCAGAATGGATACGTTTAGCAACGAGAACATTTTCCACACCCGGACATTGTTCTAAAGCGTCATCTACGATTCCTTTAAGATCAATCGTTTTTGCTCCTCTGTATGAGCCATCTGATGTGATCACCATCTTAGCATCACAATCATTAATTCTGGTAGCTAATGCAGTCGAAGAAAATCCTGCAAAGACAACAGAATGAATAGCGCCTATACGTGCACAGGCCAGTACAGAAATTGCTAACTCCGGAATCATGGGAAGATAAATACAAACCCTGTCACCTTTAGCAACTCCTTGATCTTTAAGCACATTGGCAAATCTACAGACCTTTTCATGAAGCTGTTTATAAGTGATATGCTGAGCAGCCTCATTAGGGTCGTTAGGTTCAAAAAGAATAGCTGTCTTATCTCCTCTGACGTGTAAGTGTCTATCGATACAATTTTCAGTTATGTTAAGTTTTGCTCCTTCAAACCATTTTACTTCTGGCTTTGTAAAATCCCAACTTAATACATTATTCCATTTTTTTCTCCATAAAAAATGTTCTTCAGCTATTTCGCTCCAAAAAAGTTCCGGGTTACGTACAGACTTACGATAGACCTGGAAATATTCTTCAAGATGTTTTATGTGATAATTACTCATTGCGAATGATTTATAAGTGTTTAATACTTTAATTAAATATGTTACTTCTTCTCTTTATTTCTAAATAATCCAAACCAATTAGGATTCAAGAATTTTAGTTTTATTAATGCCCATAGAATTATGACAAAACATACTCCTATGACCAATGAATTCATAGTGCTTATGGGAGTTTTATTTTCAAAATAAAATCTGACAAACAAAGACACTACAATATAGATTGTTATAAAAATGTCTGATGCTAATGGATTTAATCTTATTTTCATTTGTGCTTCCTTTAGTATAATTTTCCGGTTCGTTTAGTTGGTTAGGAACATATCAAATCTTCTACTGATCCGATTAATTGTTTTACTGAAAATGGTTTTGTTACATATTTATCAGCTCCCATACTCAGTCCCTTTTCCACATCCGTAGCCTTATTTTTAGCAGATAGAAATATTACCTTAACATCCTTAAGTTTTTGATTCTCCTTTATTACTCTTAAGGTTTCGTAACCATCCACTTCTGGCATCATAATATCTAATATGATAGCATCCGGTATATGTCGTTCCATAATGTCCAATGCTTCTTTACCGTCTCTTGCTATATAAACTTCATATTGCTTTTTCTTGAATGCGTACTCTAACGTCATTACAATATTAGGTTCATCATCAACTATTAAAATTTTTTTCATCAGTAATCTTATTCTTTTAATCTACTTAGGAACCGTAAAGACAAATCGTGCTCCGGATTTATATTCTTCATCTACCCAAATCTGACCATTATGACTTTCTATGATTTTTTTACTAATAGCCAGACCCAGACCGCTTCCCATAGGTTTTTTTACATTTTGATTTTTTGACTGATAGAATTTATCAAAAATATAATTGATATCCTCGTGCAATACACCTTTTCCATTATCCTCTACCACAATTTCTATATGATTCTCCTGATCTATTGTTTTAATCAAGATTTCACCCTGATTATGCTCTGTAAACTTTATAGCATTAGATAAAAGATTAGTAATCACCTGTATTATTCGGTCTTCATCATACCTACCATACAATACTCTTCCTCCTTTATACCCTATAGGTATAGAAGTATTAATGTAAGAAACACCCTTAATGGCCTTTTGTATTGTTTGGTCTACAGAATATTTATTGATATCCAGATCAGCTCTTCCTCCTGATAGTTTCTCTAAGTCCAGAATATCGTGAATTAATCGGGCCAGCCTTTCTGAATCATTAAGAATATTTTCAAGAAATCTCATTTTTAATTCTTCGGGCATTTCATCGTCTTCTGTAATTAATTCAGCTGCAGCCTTAATCGAGGTGATGGGAGTTTTGAGCTCGTGAGCAATTGTATCAAGGAATTCATCCTTCATCTGATCTTGTTCCAATAACTCTTTATTTGCCTTTTTTAATTGCTTAGTAAGTTTGGTTAATTCCTGTGATTTATCTTTAAGGATCTTATTAACCGCAAGGGTTTCTTTTGACTCCTCTAATATTTTAAGAACCTCCAAGAGGCTTACAGGTTGTTCCTTAGCTACACTACCTATTAGTATTCTTGCAGATGCGCTACCAATGCTTCCTGTTAATAATTTTTCTGAGAAATTAATCAAACGGGCATCAGCTCTTTCCTCATCCTTTGATACTCCATATTTAAGGTTAAAAATATTCAAAGCTCTTTCAGTCCTTTCTTCTCCTAGAAAGCGGTATAACACATTACGGATGTCAGAAACATAAGCCTCGCCTTTCCAAACAAATGCTCCATCCTGGAGATTAGCATAATTACTACTATTGACAAACATTTCGGCATAATTTCGCTCTCTGTAATTTCCTTTAGATAATAGTGAAAATATCAGAAAACATACCGTATTCAAAAACATACTCCAAAAGAAGGCATGTGCTTCGGGGCTTAGAAATGTGATTCCCAATAGTTGGTAAGGTTTTAAAAGTGTAATACCAAAAAGTCCGTTTTCAACCAAATCGTTAGAACCTGTTAACACATTAACAATGAACGGTAGAATTAAGGTGTAAAGCACCATTAACATTCCTACAATCATACCAATTTTAGTAGCTTTAGCTGAGCCTCTATTCCAAAATAAGCCTATAAAAAAAGAAGGAGCCAGCTGAGCTATTACGGCAAACGAAATCAGACCTATTGAGAATAAGGATAATTCATAAGAAAAATTGATATAGAAAAAATAGGCTACTATAATTAAAGAGAAAATTGAAATTCTTCTTATATTTTTGATATAATTGGCATTCTTTTCTGGATTTCCTTTGATAAACTTGTCCAAAAAACCGTAAGGAATAATCAGGTTGTTACTCACCATAATGGATAATGCAAGGGTTGATACCACAACCATGGAAATAACTGCAGAAAAACCTCCTAAAAATACCAGTAGTGTCATTACTATATTTTCCTGTTGAAAAGGAAGTAGTAAAATATAATAATCACTTTTCACCTGACCATCAAAAGTAAGGTTACCTGCCCATGCAATAAAAATCACAAATACATTAAACAATAAAAGATAGAGCGGAAAAAACCATATTGCTTTTTTAAGATGCTTTTCCTTTTCGTTCTCTACAACCGCAACCTGAAACTGACGAGGAAGCAAGAAAATAGCAAAAAACGATAGCATAATAGTAAACATCCAGTTAAAACCTGACTCAAGGCCATTAAATGAAGTTATACTTTCAAAATTATGCAATACGGATGCCTTTTCATAAATATCCGATGTACCATCAAAAAGAAAAAATGTAATGTAAATACCGGCTAATAAAAAGAAAGCAAGTTTAAATATGGACTCCAGAGCAACAGTAGTCATAATCCCTTTTCTTCTTTGCGAAGCATCCGTTGCCTGAGTACCAAAAAATGCCACAAAAACAGCTAGTAACACTGCGATGTAGAACGTAGAATCTTTAAGTATAGGTGTATTTTGATTTGGAGCCTGAAATGTAATTATTTCATATGTTTCAGAGATGGCTTTTAGTTGTAAAGATATATAGGGTACAACCGCTATCAGACATATAACCGTTACCAGGGCCCCTAAAAATCGATCATTACCATAACGTAAAGAGATAAAATCCGCAACACTGGATATCTTATGCTGCTTAGAAATCCTTATGATTTTACGCATTACTATTAACCATAGAGGCATAGCGATTACTGGTCCTAAATATATTGTTAGAAAATTTATACCGGATTGAGCGGCTATTCCAACACTACCATAATAGGTCCAGGCAGAACAATATACTGCAAGTGATAATGCGTAGATATAGGGATTGTTTATCAGTCGACTTTTAGAATGCTTTTCAGCCCAGTATGCAACCAAAAATAAAAATCCCAGATACAGAATTATAATTGTTATCAGCAAATAATTATTCATAATATCTTTTCAAAATCACATAAGATAGAATTACAGAAATAATCCAGATAAGGAAAATAGAAAAATACAGCACCGGAAACCCAAAAACTTCGC
>NZVW01000103.1 GCA_002697475.1 Aquimarina sp.
AAAAGAAAAGACTCTTTTTTCAAGGTGTTTTTTCATAAATGAAAAACCAGATTTTATTTCCTAAAATCTTTCCAAGGCTTCAAGATTTTTTAACGCAAATAAAATCTTACACTGGTGAAAAAAGGTTTCATATCCAATTATAGCTATTACACCAATTCTAAACTATCTATACCACTAAAGCCTTAGCTCCAGATAGATGCAGGAATGACACCATATATTGAACATTACCTTTCAGACTATGGTTCATCGTCTATAAAAAACTTACTTAACTTCTAAAATATACTTCTGCGGGTAAAATTTAATATCCCATCCTGATAATTTATCCTTCCCAACAAGTTACACACCTCTCCCCGCACACTACAAATCCCTCCCCGTAAATGATTTGTCTTTCCCAACGGGTTACATACCCTTCCTCCCGCAGTACACGCACGTCCCCGCAAAAAATTTGTGCTTCCCAACGTGTTACACACCCTTCCCCGTCTATATATCAACAACCCCCGGCGTGGGGAAGCGCTCTGATCATAGGAGGAACTTCACCGTTACACCGGGGGTTGTCATTGTATTAAGGAGGATTACTTACGATACCTGCTAATATACCCTTGATAACGTTGGGGCTCTTTACGGAACATATATTTACCAAAATCACGTACCTCATCGACTGTTTCTTTAAGGTGGGTATAGGCTTTATCCCGCGTTTCTTTAGCTTTAGAGCTTTCCATCCTGCTACCATTAGCCAGGGCTAATACGTCTGCCAGATCACCGGACATGGTCTCTGCCTGATCCAGTACGGTCATATCATAGTTGATCGCCTCTAACGGTGCGGGATTAGCTTTACCCAATACACTGATATCACTTAGGTCCTGTATCATATCGGCATCTCCTCTACCCTCTGCAATGGCTCTTACTCTACTGATCAGCTCCGGATTTTTACGATAGGCAAACCTAAAATCCGCTAACAGATCATCCCTAAACTGATAGGCTTGTGGGGATTGCTCCTTCCATTGACGGATGGCTTCCTCCTGGCTGTAGCGCTCTTTCATCCATACAGCCTGTGCATAGCGCAATGCTCCTGCACGTGTAGGGATGTCCTCAACGGTTGCCGTCCATACCAGCCCTTTTGCTTCCAGAGCTTCCTTATCGTCTACCGCCCATACGACAAGGTCTTCTGCTTCCTGCAAGAATACGTCTATCGGTAAATTAGGTTGTTTAACATCTGCCGCCGGGATCGCCTCCAGCGTAGCTTGCTTTGCTTCAAAATTTTCTTTTGACATAATTGAATATTTTAATTTGTTAACAAATAATCTATACCAACATCACTCTCAACTCATTAGCAAAAAAGTGATCCGGTATAACTAAGTGTCAAAAACGAGGATTATGTTACCCTGAAAAGTGGATTTTTTTAATTTACAAAGGATTATATAGGCGATAGCCTGTATTCATTTTTGCATCGCTGCAATGACTTTGATAGCACTGCTACAGGGACTGTCGTGAGCTTTCCGAAGGGTTCAGTATGACAGCTCAGTGTGATTCATCAGTTACCTTCATTATCCACATAAGAGTAAGCAATCACCCTAAGAAATATATGCTAAAAATAGCGTTCGTTAAAATAAGTAAAATTAAAACCCCGATATCAGTTCGATCCCGATCACAAACCGGAATTGCATCGAGACTTTTTTAAGTTAGAAAGTGCAACCGCATCTCGATACAAATCTTCGTTGCACAAAAAATCACTCGATCCCGATAGATCGAGACAAGTTGTGATATTTATTTATATTTAAGCTTAGGACTTAATACTGCTTACTTGTTACTGTTAACTTAATACTAATTACTTAATACTACTTACTTCATTTTTTACTCTTCTATAGATATGAAGATGACTTCGAAGACACTACAATCTATTAGTTCAGTATACCACCCCCTCAAAAAACAGGTATAAATACTCTAGTGGTGTGCGGGGTCAATTTGGTACTTTTATCAAAGGTAATTGAGTACAATTACTGCATATCTTTTCGATACTAAAACTCTAAAACCAAAGCATCATGGCTGAAGCAACTCTGACACCAGTAAAAACCGCCCCACCTAAAGACCTCACTAGTATTCTTAATAATTTTAAGCTATCAGATCTATTCCAGAATTTTAACAGTAGCGTAGACAATGACTTTATATTTGATGATGTTGAAATAAAACTATCTGTAAGCGGCAATATAGCTTCTTCAGAAAATATCGTTTCATTCTCCGGTAAACTTAGAATGGATAATGAATTAACCATTTTTAAAAACTATCTTGATATTGAAGATGCGATCCTGATTACCGGGAGTTTTACTACCGACAGTAAAAACCTATCAGGTAAAATAGCTCCAAAAGAAGGTGTTTTAAAATGTACCATTCCTTTTCATAAACAAGTATTTCAGGGAGTAACCTTAACGCTTGCCTGGTTTCAATTGGATATCAGGAAAGACGGAACCAGCTGGGCCATTGTTCCCGGCATTACCGGGCAATTTGATGTCGATCATATCACAGATAAGAATATAGGCGAAATGCAATTTTCGATAACCAGGCAGACCGATGATCTTGTTTTAAATGCTACCGCAAAACAATTAACCGGTTGTTTTGGTATCGATTATTTAACGCTTAATAATATTGAGGTTACCGGTACTTTAGGTGATAAAAAGTCCCTGTCGCTAACTTCTGATTTTTTAGTAGGTCACACGACATTACAGTTGGATGGAAATATTACGGAAGACGCTGTCGGAGTGATTGCCAAAGCAGACAGCTTCACACTTGATGATCTCACCAATCTCTATAAAGAAGCAGCACCCACAGGGTTACAGCTTCCTGAATTTGATCTTGATTTTAAAAACACCAGCATTGCGCTGGCATCGGTTGACACCACAGTCAATGGTATTGCTGTTAAAGGAGGGTTTACCATTATCAGTGATGTAGTAGCACAAGGTATTACTTTTCAAACCACAGCCTTTATCTCTCATCTGGGAGTAACCTTTAGTGAAACTATAGAAAACATTACAATAGGTCCTGTAGCAATTTCTAATACGCAATTAGATTTTGAAATTTATCCTAAAACCGTTCAAAAACCGACAAAATTTGAAATTAGTGGTGATGCTGTTATCGAAGGAATTCATGTGGCGTGTAGTGTATATTTTGAAAAATTAAGTACCTGGACTACGGTATTAAGTGCGGATATCAACGCTACCAATTTCAGGTTATCCAATATATTCTCTGAAGCCAAAGGTACTTTTATAGATTCCTTGTCATTTTCTAAATTAGGTTTTATATACGTCTCCGCAGATTGTACCATAAAAAACCAATCTTTAAAAAAAGGCATACAGCTTATTGGGGTTTTGGAAGAAATCCCGGGATTAACAGATCTCACTGGTGAAAAGCATATTGGTCTTGTCTTAACAGCCCATTTTGGTGACACTACGGATATTGGTATTGCTATCCCGGAAACCAGATTAAATCTTGGACATTCTGTGGTATGTGATCCACTTAAGATTCAGATCAACATCACACCGCAACCTGCTTTTATGGTCATATTTGGTATGGATGTTTCTGTACCAAAACAAGACACTCCTTTGCATTTTGATATGGCGTTAAAACTGGATGCTATAGAAGCCGAAGGCTCTGTAACCATGAAAAACTACTGGAAAAATCCTTTTGGCATACAGGGATTAAAGATAGGTCCGGCTTTAGCCATACAACTGGGTATTATCTATGAGCAGTTTGTATCAACAGGTATTCCATCTGAGTTTGGTTTTGCCGGTGGGTTGGTGATTGGCGATACAGAAATTGATATGGCGGTAAGCATTTCTGAGAATCCTTCAGAAGAAATTCTTATGGGCAAACTTGCCGAATTAGATATCAAAGATTTAATTTCTTTTGCCAGTAGTACATTTAATCTGGCCATTCCTGAGGTACCTGACTTTTTTAAATTAAAAGATCTGGAAATATATTGTGCACCAAGCGGAGGTATGATTGGCACAATAACATATCAGCCGGGATTCAGTTTTTCAGGAGATGTGGTGATCGCAGGTAAAGAAATCGCTATGTACACTCTGGTATCCGGTACTTCGATCGAGGGGTCCGGTCATATTGACAATCTTACCTTTGGTCCTCTATCCGTTTCCGGAGAAAAAGGAAAAGATGCCACTGCACAATTAAAACTAAGTCCTACTGAGCAATCTCTTTTGGTGGATGGTAGCATTACATTTTTAGGTATAGAAGAAGGAGTGTTTTTACAGGCTTCTAATAAAGGGGTCGCATTTAAATTTACACAAAACTTTTTTGATAAACTTACTTTTGAAGTCAATGGACAAAGTAGTGGCGCTATAGATGATCCAAAAAACCTGGATTTTGCACTATCCGGTGAAATGGATAATGATGTTACATCGTATCTTAAAAATGAAGTAAGTAAGAAATTAGAAGCCGCCATACAAGAAACTGAAACCGATATCAATACTGCCGAACAAAAGGTAGAAACTGCTAAAAAAGCCTATGAGTCAAAATATGTGCCGGCCAAAAAAGCCTTAGACGATGCTCAGCAGGCTGCAGATGCCTATCTCACTAAATTAACCAATGATTTAAACAATATAAAAGCTACATATGTACAAAAGATTAGCGACGCAGAAGTTAACGTCAACAATGCCAAGAGTGCTTATGACACTGCGTTGAATAATGCACAGGATCAGGTAAATAAGGCACAGCAGACCTACAATGATGGGATAACCGATGCACAAAACAAAGTAAATAGTGCTGAGATAACTTATAATAATGGAATTACAGATGCACAAAATAAAGTAAATAGTACCGAGGCAGCTTATAACAATAGTATTGGATCTGCCGAGAGAGCCGTAGAGAATGCAAGTAAAAAATGTGACTCTTTAAAAAAGAATCACTACAATTACGGTACGACTTGGGTAGCTTACAAAGCAGCAAAAGGAGTTTTGGCACTTGCAGAAAAAGCTCTGGAAGGTATAAAGTACGGCGCAGATTACACAGCTTTTGAAGCGGCAAAGGCAGCACTCACTGCAGCCAAAACCGGTGCAAACTATACTGCTTTTATGGCCGCAAAAGCGGCATTGGATACTGCAAAAACAGGGGCTAATTTAGTAGCATTTAATGCAGCAAAAGCTACATTAGAAGGTGTCAAAAACGGCGGGGATTACACAGTATGGCAAGGTGCATTAAAAACTTTGAGTGCTGTACAAGCAGAAGGTCAACAGGCAATAGCTGATGCAAGCACCGCTCTGGATACCATAGGAAAATCATCCGTATATGTCGCTTTAGAGGCTGCAAAAGCAGAGCTTACAGCAGTAGAAAAAGGAACGGAGTTTGTTACGTATGATGCTGCACAGACCGCGCTCGAAGCCGCAAAAGTAGGTGCAACAGGTATCCTGGAACTAGCCGACTATGTGGCTAAACACGCAGGAGACATTATTGACATTAAGAAATTTACGTTCTCAGGAAGCCTGAAGAAAATAGAAAGTGGAGATTTATTTGACGCTGAATTAGATGTCTCATTACTAGGAAATGACCATCAATGGGAGATTGATTTTAACGTAAAAGATATCACAGGTTTTATCACCGCAGTATTTAAAAAAGCGTTAGACGAGCTTAAACAAGTGGTATGATACCTTAATTATTTGTCAATTGGATAAAAACACCTCTTAATGATTATCATTAAGAGGTGTTTTCTTATCTCTCAAGCATTAGATTAGTATTCCTTTTTCCATTACTCCATTGACTTTGAAAGCACTTCGACAGGGCGTGTCCTGAGCTTGCCGAAGGGCTCAGTGTGATTCATCAGTCACCTTTATTATCCACATAAGAGTAAGCGATCGCCCTAAGAAATGGATGCGTGAAAAATGAAGTGAACGGAACGACAATATAAAATTCGCAAATTGTAAAAGGATTATACTTATACATAAATACTGCTAAAAGAAAAATAGATAAAGTAATGTATTAAGGTTTCATTTTATATAGTGTAGTGAGCGATATTTTTAGCATCTATTTCTTCAGGCTAGACTTTTTTGGTTCTTTTTTGGGCAATGCAAAAAAGAATGGAAATTACTCCCCCTTTAAAGCGTGGCTAGACTTGCTCAATCCCTAAATATTTTGTTCTTTAGCAGTACCTGTCTAAACTATTACATTGAAAGATTTACAGCATAAAATACGCTCCTTTACGCCCGTCAGTGATGCTGACATGGAGTTTACGTTGCAGTTTTATAAAAAGGAGTCGTTTCCTAAAGGTACTTTTTTGCTAAAACCCGGACAGTATATTGACAAATTCTATTACGTTAAAGAGGGCTGTGTGTCTTATTTTATAGAAGAGGATGGCATACCCCAGGTTATGGAATTCTTTACAGAAGGGTATTTTTTTACAGACTTATACGCCTATATTGAGGAGGTTCCCTCGCTAACCTATCTGGAAGTACTGGAGGATACTGTGATCTATACCATTTCTAAGAAGGATGTCGAAAAAAGCTTTAATCATTCCCATCAATTAGAACGCTTTGGCAGATTGTCTATGCAAAAGGCATTTATCAATAATTTTCAGCGTATCCATCAGATTAAAAATGTATCCAATCAGGAGCGCTATATACAGTTACTGGAAAAACGACCTTCTCTTTTTCAGCGTGTTCCTCAATACCTGATTGCATCATATCTGGGCTTAACACCCGTGGGACTTTCTAAAATCCGTAAACGATTAAGCAAAAAAAAACTGCCCTAGATTTTTAAACCATAGGTGGAGAGATATCATACAGCTTTTGCTATAGATTGTTAAAGACATACCTGATACCCGATACCCAATACCCAATACCCGATACCTGATACCCGACACCCGGCACCCGACACCCGATATCCGACACCCGACACCATCTTTTAGATAAAAAAGCACAGCTATTCTTAAGAAATAAAGATTTATTAAACTGGTTTAATAAGAAATTCCTAATTATTCCCGAAATTTATTGATGTGTCAATAACAATTCCTTAAAAACATGTAACCATGGCAAAAGAGTATGTAGATATCAGTACCTTAAAATATCTTTTATATGATGTACATCAACTGGATGAAGTACTACAGCAAGATCGTTTTTCAGATCACGACAGAGAGTCGTTGAACTTATTTTTAGATTCGGTTAAAGAATTCTCGGATCGGGAGTTGTTTCCGTATTTTAAAGAAATGGATGAACATCCTGCACATTATAAGGATGGCGGAGTCGAAGTTCATAAACAGGTGGATGTGATGATGAAGCAAGGTGGCGAAATGGGGTTGATCTCCAGTGTCTTTGATTATGATGAAGGCGGTTTACAGTTGCCTATGATGATGTATACGGCCTCTGCTTTTATACAAGACGCTGCCAATAATCATTTGCCGGGATATGTAGGATTGACGATGGGTGCGGCAGAATTGATTATTCATTTTGCCAGCCAGGAGCTCAAAGACACCTTTGTGCCTAAAATGCTTTCCGGAGATTGGGGTGGCACCATGTGTCTTACTGAACCACAGGCAGGGAGTTCCTTATCTGATGTAGCCACAAAAGCAATACCTCAGGAGGATGGTTCGTATAAAATGCTGGGGCAAAAAATCTTTATCTCAGGCGGGGACCACCAATATGCAGAAAATTTTGTGCACCTGGTGTTAGCCCGTATTGAAGGCGCTCCGGCAGGTACTAAAGGAATCTCACTATTTATCGTGCCTAAAAATCGTCCTGTAGCAGATGGTAGTCTGGTTTCTAATGATGTGACTACGGTCGCTGACTTTCAGAAAATGGGCCAACGCGGCTATTGTACCACACATTTAGGTTTTGGAGATAAGGGAGATTGTAGAGGATACTTGGTAGGCGAAGCGCATCAGGGACTCAAGTATATGTTTTTAATGATGAACGGTGCCCGTATTGCTGTAGGTAGAGGGGCAACGGCCATTGCTACAGCAGCCTATCATGCTTCTTTGGAATATGCAAAAGAACGACCACAAGGCAGAAAATTAGCCAGTACCGGTAAAAAGAATCCTGAACAGGGACAAACCCTAATCATCAACCACCCTGATGTACGCAGAATGTTATTGCTGCAAAAGGTGATTGCAGAAGGTTCTTTAAGTTTGGTCCTACTGGCGTCCAGGTACTATGACCTCAAAGAAACCCTGACGGATCAAAGTGAAAAAGAAAAATACAGCCTGCTTCTGGAATTGATCATACCTATGGTAAAAACCTATCCGTCTGATATGGGAGCACACGCCGTGTCTAATGGATTACAGGTGCTGGGAGGCTATGGATTCTGTACGGATTTTATCTTACAGCAATACCACAGAGACATTCGTATTTTCCCGATATACGAAGGTACCACAGGGATACAGTCACAAGATTTATTAGGCAGAAAGTTGCTATTAGAAGATGGTAAGGCACTGCAGCTGTTAACGGAACAGATGACACAAACGATTCAGAGTGCTTTACAATATGATGGGCTAAAAAAATATGCAGCTACTTTGGGCGAAAAGCTACAGGAAGCAGCTAAAGTGATACAGCATCTGGTCGGTTTTGCTAAAAAAGGGGATTACGAACGTTTCTTATCCGATGCCACGCCGTTTATGGAGTATCTCAGTACGATCACCTTAGCCTGGATATGGCTGGATATGGCTACAAACGCGAAGCAAGCTTTAGTAACGGGTAAGAAAAGCTATACTGAAGAGTTTTATGAAAGTAAAATTCACGCTATGAAATTCTTTTTTAAATATGAGTTGCCTAAAACTCTTGGTCTGGCTGAAGTGTTACAGGATGACGAAGTACTGACCATCGCCGGCGAAAAAGAAGTTTTTAATTAAAAGGCAAAATAAAATACAATATCAATACGTCAATATATAGGCGTTATAAACACTATAACAATTCACATATTCATCTGTAATGAACAGTATACAAAACACATTTAATCTGGATGGTAAAGTGGCCATCATCACAGGTTCCAGTAAAGGAATCGGTAAATCAATTGCGCAAGGCTTAGCAGAACAAGGTGCCACGGTAGTCATCAGTAGCAGAAGTCAGGATGCCGTAGATGAGGTCGTCAGGGAATTTAAAGACGCCGGTCTCAAAGCTGTTGGGATTGCCTGTCATATCGGACAATCGGATCAGCGGGAAGCATTGGTAAAACAAGTCATAGACCAGTGTGGCGGTATTGATATTCTGGTCAATAATGCCGCTATCAACCCTGTATTCGGACCTCTGGAAGATGCTGAAGAAGGTATTTTTGACAAAATCATGGACGTCAATGTTAAAGCCCCCTGGATACTGTCTAACCTGATCTTACCTTCTATGAAACAGCGTGGTGGAGGAAGCATTATCAATATTGCCTCTGTAGAAGCATTGCATCCCGGTGCCGGTTTAGGACTATACAGCACTAGTAAGGCGGCCTTATTGATGCTGACCAAAAATCAGGCTAAAGAATGGGGACAGTATGGTATCCGCGCTAATGTGGTGTGTCCGGGCTTGATCAAAACCAAGTTTAGTGCAGCACTTTGGCAAAACGAAAAATTACTGAATAAGATTGAAAAAACATTACCAGCTGCCCGTATGGGTATGCCTGATGAGATGGCGGGCTTGGTGTCCTTGCTGGCATCAGACGCGGGAGCGTATATGACCGGAGGGGTGTATAATGCTGATGGAGGCTATATGATCGCCGGGTAATGGAATTTATGGCGTTCGGGCGGGCTATGTGTTACAATTCCTCGCGCTGCATACACTCAGCGCTGCGGGATTTTCACTACTATCCCTAACGCAAAATAGAAACAGCATAAGCGATAGATCTCGCTACAACTTGCAGCAAAGCCTGCAAGAAAAATACTATATCAAATGAATTTTGAGTACACAGAAAAAATACTGGAACTCCGGCAAAAGTTAACACGCTTCTTCGAAGCGCACATAATGCCCATAGAGGAAGAAGTAAATACATTTTTGTACCATCCGGATAACCGATGGAAATCCTGGCCGGGAATGGAAGACCTGAAAGCTAAGGCAAAAGCCGCCGGATTATGGAACCTGTTTTTGCCAAAAAGCTACGGAGACTTAAGTCCGGGATTAACAAACTTAGAGTATGCCCCGCTAGCTGAAATTATGGGACGTGTGTTATGGTCCTCAGAGATTTTTAACTGTAATGCGCCGGATACAGGTAATATGGAAGTACTGGCAAAATACGGAACACCAGCCCAACAACAAAAATGGCTTGCGCCTTTAATGGAAGGTACTATCCGTTCCGCTTTTTTGATGACGGAACCTCAGGTAGCTTCTTCTGATGCCACCAATATCGAAACCTCTATTGTACCTGATGGTGACGACTATGTCATTAATGGTACCAAATGGTGGTCTTCCGGGGGGATGAATCCGGCGTGCAAAATTGCTATCGTAATGGGTAAAACCAATCCTGATGGACCTCGACACCAGCAACAGAGTATGATTCTGGTGCCTATGGACACTCCCGGTGTAAACATCATCAGACCTTTATCCGTATTTGGGTATTATGATTCTCCTGAGGGTCACGCAGAAATTGTTTTAGACAATGTCAGAGTCCCTAAGGAAAACCTGATTCTTGGTGAAGGAAGAGGCTTTGAGATCGCACAGGGCAGATTGGGTCCGGGGCGTATACATCACTGTATGCGATTAATTGGTATGGCGCAGCGCTCTTTAGAGTTAATGGCGCAGCGTGCAGCCGATCGTTCGACCTTTGGTAAAACCTTAAAAGATTATAGCAGTATCCGCCAGGAGATTGCACAATCTCAATGCGAAATTGAGCAAGCACGACTGCTCACGCTTTCTGCTGCAGATAAGATGGACAAGTTGGGCAATAAAGCCTCCAAAGACCTCATCGCTATGATCAAAATAGTGGCGCCTAATATGGCTTTAAAAGTTATTGACAGAGCTATGCAGATTCACGGAGGTATGGGTGTGGGACCAGACACTCCCCTTCCCCATTTTTTTGCTGCTGCCCGGGTGTTACGTCTGGCAGATGGCCCCGATGAAGTACATATGTATCAATTGGGTAAAAGTGTTATCAATAAACACACAGCACAAAAGCAGTAGAGTTGAACTTAGAATAAATCAAATACTCATGCAAAACGTACGTAAAGGCGAAGAGTTACAGGAAAAGGAACTGAAAATATTTTTACATAAAGAAGGACTAATCCGGGATGAAAAAGCGGATTGGCAGGTAGCACAATATACGCACGGGTACTCTAACCTTACCTATCTGATAAAAATTGAAGACAAGGAATATGTGCTAAGACGTCCTCCCTTTGGAGCGATTAAAAGAGGGCACGATATGGGACGGGAGTTTAAAGTACAGTCTAAGATTGCTAAAGCATTTCCTAAAGTCCCTAAGATGTATTCCTATACAGATGATGAAACGATTTTAGGATGTCCCTTTTATATAATGGAAAAGGTAGAAGGCATCATCTTAAACTATAAAGAAGCCCAAAAAAGAGATATTGCTGCATCTGATTATACAACTATTGCACATTCCTGGTTGGACACCTTTGTAGAGCTCCATGCGGTTGACTATAAAAGTGTGGGCTTAGCAGATTTAGGAAAACCCGAGGGTTATGTGAGTCGGCAGGTATACAACTGGAGTAAACAATACCTGAATGCTGCCACCAGCGAGGTACCTGCGGCGCAGCAAGTGATGCAGTGGATGGAGGAGCATCAACCAAAGGAATATGAACATCGACTCATCCATAATGACTTTAAATATGACAATGTAGTATTTAAGGATACCCATTGGAAAGAGATCAATGCAGTTTTAGACTGGGAAATGGCTACCTTAGGAGATCCTCTGATGGATCTGGGTACCTCTTTGGGATATTGGACGATGACGACTGATCATCCGGCGGTACAACAAGGCATCCCCTCACCTACATTGCTAGCAGGTAATCCGGGGAGAGGTGAAATTGTGCAACTGTATGCGGAGAAAAGTGGCAGACAGGTCAATCATCTTATATTTTATTACGCTTTTGGACTCTTTAAAATTGCAGTGATCGCCCAACAAATTTTCTATCGGTATAATAAAGGATTAACAACAGACCCACGATTTGCACAATTGGATAAAGCTGCTGAGTTACTTTGCAATTTGGCCTGGAAAGCCATCCAAACCAAAAAAATAGAATAAGTGATATTTTGGGCTATAATGCATCCCAAAATAGGTTTAACAAAACAATACAAATGGATTATTTAACCACTACTACATATTACGATTATCATACTGAAGCAATTCAGCAACTCATTGCTGAATTTAAAGAGGGCACTTTGACAGCTAAAGAAAAGGCAATTGGATTATACCTTAAAGTACGCGATGGCTGGTGGTATGATCCCTATCATATCAGTTTACATAAAGAAGGATATATAGCGAGTAAGATTGCTAAAAAACCAAGTGGACATTGTCTGGACAAATCAATTCTGCTCATTGCAGGATTACGGGGATTAGGAATTCCTGCCAGAATTCATTTGGCCAAAGTAAAAAACCATATCGGTGTAGAACGGTTGGTAGAAAAGTTTGGAACCAATGAGCTAACCCCACACGGTATGGTTAATATCTGTCTGGATGACAAATGGCTGAAGGCCTCACCTGCATTTAATGCCTCATTGTGTAAAAAATGTAATGTCGCACCTCTGGAATTTGATGGAGAAAATGATTCTTTATTTCAGCAATACGATAGTGAGGGTGCCATATTTATGGAATATCTGGAGGACTATGGTCATTTTGAGGATGTTCCTCTTGATTTTATTTTTAATAATATGAAAGAGCATTATCCGGAACTGGTAGAAAAGTATTCGGGATCAAAAGAAATTAAAATTAAATGATATGAATAGTTCTGAAACGTATACCGGGGTAAGTAATGAGCAATTTCAGGAATTTGCCTCCACACCTATTGAAGGAGCTTTTCAGATGTTGAATCTACTGAAGTTTAAGGGTGTCATTGAAGAAACCGGTAAATCCGGTGAAGAAGGTTATCATGATTATATGAAAGCTGTAATGCCATTTTTTCAAGCTTCAAATGCAAAATTAATTTATCAGGGGAAACCTCTTTTTATTCTTATAGGTCCTGAGGAAAAAGAATGGGATAAGGTCTTGATAATCGAATATCCCTCTAAGGCAGATTTTATAAAAATGATTACTGCTGAAGGGTATCCTGCAGCAATGCGAAGACAAGCATTGGCAGATTCAAGATTAATTTTATGTAAATCATAAAGAATAGTACAACTACAAAATAAATCACATGCAAGTAAAAGATAAAATAGTTATAGTTACAGGAGCAGGCTCAGGAATTGGGGCAGCCACCGCGAAACACTTTGCAAAACATAAAGCAAAAGTGGTGGTTTCTGATATTAAAGAAGAGAAAGCACAAAAAATTGTGGATGAAATCAATGCTGCGGGTGGAGAAGCAAAGGTAATCACAGCAAATGTCAGCAAGTTTGAGGAGATGGAAGCTTTGATTAAAAAAACTGTGGCTGACTTTGGCCGGTTAGATGTGATGGTCAATAATGCAGGTATCGGTCCTAAAACAATGGCTAAAACAGGAGATTATGCCTTAGAGGATTGGGATAGCGTTATTGCGGTAAATCAGACCGGGGTATTCTATGGCATGAAACTGGCCCTCCAACAAATGAAAGAACAAGGACACGGTAATATCGTCAATGTCGCTTCTTTAGCCGGACTAAAAGCATCAGTCAATAACTTATCCTATTCTGCCAGTAAGTTTGCGGTAGTAGGTATGACAAAATCCGCTGCTTTAGAGTATGCCACAAAAAATATAAGAATCAATGCGGTATGTCCTGGATATACGGAATCAGCATTATTGGACAGACTATTAAGTGCACGTCCGGATATGGACGACCTGCTAAAGAGTGTTATTCCTATGAAGCGTTACGGGCAGGCAGCAGAAGTCGCAGAAGCTATCGTTTGGCTGGCATCAGACAGCACTCAATTCATTACGGGGCAGACCATCACTCTGGATGGAGGAACTTCATTATAACAAAAACTAAAAAAATACTATTTAAAATAAAACAATCATGAACAAGCAAATCATTTTAAAACAACGTCCTAAAGGCTTACCGGAAAAAGATACCTGGGAGTTTCAATCCCACCCAATTCCTGAACCCGGAGATGGTGAAGTGTTAATTCAGCACCACTATATCTCTCTGGATCCCGCTATGCGTGGATGGAT
>NZVW01000104.1 GCA_002697475.1 Aquimarina sp.
ACCGACTTGTAAAATGTGCAAGAGGGAATGGGTCTTCGCAAGAGGGCAGACTTGCGGGTGCTGTCAGTATTGGGACCAGAAATGGAACGCCTGTGACTTTCTCTGAGTTATTGCAAAGTTTATAGTTCCTTTAACCATTGCTTTTCGATATCATCCTGGTAATCGTTAATCACCGCACCCTTTACCTCTTCGAATGATTGAATATATGGTAATACTACCTCATCAATAAAGATTAACGTATAAAATTTATTTGATTCTTCAATGGTATAGGATCCTTTCTCAAGAGGCTTAATACTTTTTATACTCTCTGCATTTTTATCAACTTCTTCTTCAGAGAATAGTACTGAATTCTCCTCTCCATTGAACTTCTCTTTTATAGCAGAATATTGCTTACCAGACTTTAAATCTTTTACGATTAGCTCTATCTGTGACTTTTCAGATGCAGATGCCTTAACTAGTTTATAAGTCAATTCTTTTTTATAATCTTCCTTATGTTCCTGATAGTATTTCTTGAGCTCAACGGTATCCCCCTTGGCTGCATTCCATATTTTAGATTCCATAAGATCGAATAGCAATAGTCCATCTCTATATTCATTTAACACATCAGCATAATCCTGATTATCTCTTTCAAGATTAGCTTCATAATAACGTAATAAAGCATCTTCTGTAAAAGAAGTAATGTAAGTATCGACGAATTTACCCTTGTCCTGAGCCGCCACTAATTTGGCCTGTCTTGGTTTCAAGTACTCAGCAAAATCGTTATAAGTGTATACTTTATCTTTAATAGTAAAAACTTTAGTAGCCATTACAGAAGTGTCAGTAAGCATATCCTCCACACTTTTTCCTTTATCAAATTGAGATGTAAAATAACCGGCCACCTCATCATTAATTTCAACACTATACTTCTCTTTCAACGACTTGATAAAAGATTCGCTAATCAATTTTGATCGGCTATCTCTTTTGATCATTTTGTTAAGTTCAGCCTTTTGCTCTTCGAATGTTTTAGGCGGATATTTTTTAATCAGTTTAATGATATGCCAGCCATACTGGGTTTGTATAGGGTCAGAAATCTCACCTGATTGAGATAGAGCAAAAGCTACATTTTCAAACTTTTCGGAGTTTAAGGATCCCTTTCCAAACTTATTTATTTTCCCGCCATTTCGAGCAGTGTTTTTATCGTCGCTAAACTGTTTTGCTAAAGACTCAAAAGAAGCTCCATTCTTTAACTGAGTTTCTATTTGCTTAATTTTTTGCTCAGCCTGCTCCATACTTGTCATTTTATCGACAGCAATCATAATATGAGCAACTTCTACCTCGCCCTCTACTTTTTCTTTCTGATTAACTTTCAGAATATGATATCCAAACTGTGTTTTAAACGGTTCAGAAATATCTCCGACCTTAGTATTGTATGCTGCACTCTCAAACGGATAAACCATTCTGAATGCCGAGAACCAACCTAAGTCGCCTCCATTCTGGGCAGCAGAAGGATCTTCGCTATATTGCTTTGCTACATCAGTAAAATTGGCACCATTAACAATCTTGTTTCTAGCCTCAGAAATTCTTTTAAATGCTTTTGATGTATCCGCCGGAGATGCATCAGATGCTAACCTGATTAAAATATGACTGGCGTTGACCCTTTGCTGTAAACGATCATACGCTTCTCTAACTAAAGCTTCAGTAGACTCAGTATCAGTCAAATAACCAGATGCCAATTGTTTTTTATACCCCTCAAGCTCTTTTTTATAGGATTCTTTATCGTCTAAACCAATAGATTTTGCTTCCTCAAGCTTTAGCTTATAATTGATAAAAAGTCTCAGATATTCATCGACATCCTTCTGGGATTCGTCTTTAACCAGATCGATATTCTTTAAATATACTTTTTTGAATTCTGAAACTGCAACGGGTTTGTCATTGATAGATAATAAAGTCTCATCACTCAATTGAGCGTTAGCAACTGATGAGAATATAAGCCCTGCGAAAAATAATTTCAAAGATTTATGCATAATGATTTGATCGTAAAAATCCTGAATCGGACAAAAATAACAATTAATATACGTTAAACAAGATTTATTGATAACGAAACCCAGAACTAACATAGTATTAACTTTCAAAAATAATTCTAAGGGTGTATATTGGCATCAACAAACAACCTAACTCATAAATCATGGAATATACCGCTGAAATTGTCATTGACCTTCCGCGCGATAAGGTCATTGAAAAATTTGACAATGAAGAGAATATGAAACACTGGCAAAAAGGACTAGTCAGTATGGAGCATATAAGTGGAAAGCAGGGAGAAGTGGGTGCGACCTCAAAATTAAGATACCACATAGGCGGAAGAGAGATAGAAATGATAGAAACTATGACGTTTAAGGATGCTCCTGATGCATTTCATCTAACTTTTGATGCTAAAAATGTCTATAATATTCAGGAAAATTATTTTGAAGAAATCTCCTCGGATTCCACAAAATGGATTTCTAAGAATGAATTTAAGTTTAATGGCTTTATGAAAATAATGGGAATGCTTATGCCAAAGGCTTTTAAAAAACAGACGTTGAACTATATGAAAGACTTTAAAGCTTTTGCTGAAGAAGGAAAAAGTGTATTAACCGATTAAATAAGGATATTCTTGACAGAAAGAAAGTTAAAGCTTATTTGGGATTTTAGAGGACCTGTCGCCAATAAAACTGCAGAGCATCACGCTATTCACTTAAAGGAATACGCCATTGCAGAAGGCATAGCTTATTTAAAGATTGATGTAATAGCAATTAATGAAATGCATAGTATCGCCTACATTGCGGTAATGGAATCCGTTATGAAAAAAGTAAGAGATGACCTAAAGCCACACAGGGGACAACTCTATGAAGATTAATTTATTAAAAAAAGTAAAGGCTGGCACGTATATTGTTTCTCTCCTTTTATATTTGCAAAAATTAAAAATTTAGAAAAACAGAAATCCAATGAAAAAAATCATAGTATTACTTTTTACTGCTATTATAAGTATTTCAGTGAATGCGCAATCTAAGACAGGAACTATTGATAGTGAATACATCTTATCTCAAATGCCTGAACTTACTAAGGTTGAAGAAGACCTGAAAGCCTATAACAAAAAGCTTGAAGATGAGTTAAAAGTAAAAGTAGATAACTATCAGGCTAAGGTTAAAGAATATCAGGAAAAAGTAGCAAGTTTTACTGATCCTATGAAAAAAACGAAGCAAGAAGAAATTATCAATATGGAAAATGAAATTGCCAAGTTTAGACAAAACGGTTCGCAGTTAGTACAGATAGAACAAAATCGTCTTTTACAACCATTATATCAAAAGATAGGAAAAGCTTTAGAAGAAGTAGCTAAAGCGGAAAAGTATACACAGGTATTTACTATTACTACCAGTGGCTTAGCGTATGTAGATCCTAACTACGACTTGACTAAAAAAGTAGCTGCTAAGTTAGGCATCAACCTGGAAGCTGGTAAATAATAAAATGATAACAGTATAAAAAAACGCGCCTATCTGGCGCGTTTTTTATTTATAAATCTTTAAGCTCTTTGAGCTTGTCTTCAACCTGCATGGCATATATTTCATTATACACCTCTTTGTACGGATCAGATTTCTTGTAGCCTTTTTTTATTAAACCTAAAGCTATTTCTAAATCCTTAATAGCTTTTTGTTTTTTATCCAATTTAAGATACGTTAGCCCTCTATAATAATAGGCCATTGAAGATTTGTCATAAATTTTAAGAGTACTATTATAATCGTCCAAAGCTTTTTCCAGCTCTCCCAAATAATCATAACTAATTCCTCTATATACAAATGCGGAATAATCTATATGGTCTTCACCCTCTTCTTCTATGGCCTTAGTAAACTCTATGATTGCTTCTTCGTGTCTTCCAAGAGCCTGTAGAACTTCGCCCTTAAGAAAATTCACATTTTCACCCCAGGCATAATCTACCTTATCCGGAGTATAGTCATCATATTGATTTAAATATTGAAGTGCTCTATCATAGTCCTTATACAAATCTGTCATGAGCCAGGCGGTATAGTACAACGTCTCTTCAGGGTTTAATTCCATTGCCTTTTGTAAAAGAGGAAAAGCAATATGATAGTCTCCAATCTTGCTATGCGGAATCGATTTATTTTTATAATATTCAGCATTATCAGGGTCTAAGATAATTAAGAAATCGTAGTACTTTTGACCTGTAATGCTTCCCTGAAGATACGGAGACTTTTTATACATTATCTCTTCTATCTTTTGTTTCTTCTCCTCTTCTGATAAATCTTTAAATGTATTCTTCTTAGTCGTACAGGAGACTATAAATACTATGGAACAAAAGCTAAGGATATATGCGTGTAATTTTTCCATCTTCAATTCTGTAGTTTAAGTATTTATAGGTATCAATAGCTTCACCGGCTTGATTCCTTCCGGGAATCCAATCCTGCAATGTTTTTGAAATAGATAATAGTTGGTCATAAATAGCTGCTGAAAAATCTTTTAGCTTATAATCAAAATCAAAAGACTGAGATTCAAACAATCCTGCTCTGCCTTCACAATTCACCACAAACCTAACCTGAAAGATTCCTGATTCTGTATTGTCCACAGGCACTATATATTTTTCAGCTATGATTTTTCTAATCGCATATAAACCTCCATTATAGGCAGTACCTTTATAATAATACCTATCTAAAGGATTATTTTTATTGATATACATATTACAGAGTTGAAAAGCATTAGGTTTAGTAAAACTCTGCTCCTCCTTTTCAACAGACGAGTAGTAAATATTTTGGAAAGCACCATCCCTTAAACCATATGTTACAAAGCTACTGTCAGTCCATTGAAAAAGCTGTTCCACAAATTGAGTATCCCTATTACAGTCTAACTGATTTCCTTTTTTAAATAAGAACCATTGATTCTTATAGTTCTTTAGGTCGTAGCAATATTTATTATATAGTGAATCTTCGGTTTTTTTAAACAACAGATCCTTGTTTTCTTTAAATCGATACAAGCCTTTGCTATGTTCCCAGTCAGAAGTATATAATCTGGATTCCAATTCTTTTTTAGACAAAAGCGCTGAAGTCTCTTTTATTCGAACACCCAATAGTCTATTGAAATACAAAACCCCATCAGTTATAGAAAATTGATCTTTTGCTATGACCTGATCTCCAACCTGCAGCGAATCATCTTTAAACTTTAAGACACTTGATGATAAAACCTTATCCTGAAAATCTTTTATATATAAAGAGTCCTTGGCAAACTCAAAAATTCCCGTAGAAGGTTTATAGAACTCTTCATCAAGCTCTACTGCTGACATTACCCATTCTCCCGACAGGTTATCATAATTAAATTCCGTTTCTTCCTGGGAACAGGAAGGAATAAATACCCCCAGAAACAAGAAAACTAAAGGCAATACCTTTAGTTTTCTCATATATATATGTGCTATTTGCATCTCAAAATCGAATTAGCTTCTACTATAATTAGGAGCTTCTTTAGTTATGGTAACATTATGAGGATGACTCTCTGTAATACCACTGGATGTAAGTCTAACAAAACGAGCTTTTTCTTTAAGATGTTCAATGTCTTTGGCTCCACAATATCCCATTCCTGCGCGCAGACCGCCTACAAACTGATGGATGCTTTCTATTAAATCACCTTTATAGGCTACTCTACCTACTATACCTTCAGGAACTAATTTCTTAATATCATCTTCCACATCCTGAAAATAACGATCCTTAGAACCTTGTTTCATAGCCTCCACAGATCCCATTCCTCGATACGTTTTGTATTTTCTTCCTTCGTATATGATAGTTTCTCCAGGAGATTCTTTAGTACCTGCCAGCAATGAACCTAACATCACACAATCTGCACCAGCTGCAATTGCTTTAGGAATATCTCCTGTATATCTTATACCTCCGTCTGCAATCACCGGAACACCAGATCCTTTAATCGCTGCTGCTACCTCAAGAACTGCAGAAAATTGAGGGAATCCAACCCCGGCCACTACTCTTGTTGTACATATAGATCCCGGACCGATTCCTACTTTAACAGCATCTGCTCCTGCTTCAACTAAATATTTTGCAGCTTCTGCTGTGGCAATATTCCCTACGATGACTTCAAGATCGGGAAATTTTGATTTCACTTCTTTCAACACACTCACCACACCTTTAGTATGTCCGTGAGCCGTATCAATAACCACTGCATCCACGCCAGCATTTACTAATGCTTCTGCTCTATCTACTGCATCACCAGTAACACCAATAGCAGCGGCTACTCTAAGTCTACCTAATTTATCTTTATTCGCCATAGGCTTTAAGGTTAGTTTAGTAATATCCCTAAACGTAATCAAACCTACTAACTTATAATTTTCGTCTACTACCGGTAGCTTTTCTATTTTATTATTTTGAAGAATAACCTCAGCTTCCTGCAATGAAGTCCCTGCACCCACAGTTACCAGATTTTCGCTTGTCATTACCTCAGATATAGGCCTGTCTTCATTTTTTTCAAAACGAAGATCCCTGTTTGTAACGATACCGATAAGTTTATCTTCGCTATCTACAATTGGGATTCCTCCGATACTATGCTCGCGCATATTGTTTTTAGCGTCCATAACTTTAGCATCTATAGGCAAAGTCACCGGATCTATGATCATTCCACTCTCTGCTCTCTTTACCTTACGTACCTTCAGTGCCTGCTCTTCAATGGTCATATTCTTATGCAAAACACCTATACCACCTTCCTGTGCCATAGCTATAGCCATACGACTTTCTGTAACTGTATCCATAGCTGCAGATACAATAGGTACATTAAGTGTAATGTTTCTAGTAAATTTTGTCTGAATATTTACCTCTCTGGGTAGAATTTCTGAATAGGCCGGAACCAGAAGTACGTCGTCATAGGTTAAACCTTCACCTACAATCTTAGACTCGTGTGCTGTCATCGCAATTAAAATTTAATTGCGTGCAAATATAAGCCTTTTTAAAGGAATAATTGCAGCATCAACTGATAATATATTTTTCTTAACGAACCGTCCTAAAATAAATCCATCAATTTGACGTAACCTCTGCATATAGTTAATCAATACAAAGCCTTATCCGGCAGCAAATTTAAACCCTTATCTCTATGTAATAATCATATGATAACCTAAGCATATTTTGGTGAACAATTTCATTAAATGAATACCGGAAATGATCATATTCTGGAGATTTCTAACGTACAATAAAACCATAATTTTATCGTTTAAAAACAATAATTATCGTTAAAATACATTTTTTAACGCTTTTTACCAAAATTATAACGAAATTTTTATTACATTTAAAATCCCAGATTAATACGAACCTACTAACCCCAAAATGCTATGAGAGTTCTGTTGCTTTTATCCTTTTTAGCCCTGAGCATTTCCCCAACTCAGGCGCAAATACAAGACACTATTGTGCATCCTGAATTTAACAAGAAGATCAACTTTAAATCTATAGAAGGAGATTTTAATATAGAAAAACCTTCAATCATTACCAGAGTAATCCCCATTGCGTTGATTGCCTCTGGTGTACTGATGTCTACGTCTGATTTCGAAAAATCTTTACAAACAGACCTCAGAAATACAGTGGGTAATGATTTTTACACTACGGTAGATGATTATACCCGTTATGCTCCTATAGTTCAACTATATGCAGCTGATATTCTGGGAGCCAAATCGAAAAATCATTGGTTTGATCAAACTAAAAATCTTGCTTTATCATTGGCATTAGCTAATGTGACCAGTACGCTATTAAAAAAAGAGGTGTATAAACTACGTCCGGGAGGAGGTACTAATGCCAATTCGTTCCCCTCTGGTCATACTACAACTGCATTTGCTACGGCATCTGTATTTTATGAAGAATTTAAAGGTAGTAATCCGTGGTTAGCTAACAGCGGTTATTTGTTTGCCGCAGCTACAGGTACGTTAAGGATGATGAACAATGCACATTACCTATCTGATGTCTTAGTAGGTGCTGGTATTGGTATTTTATCAGCTAGATTAGTATATCAGTTTGACAATCTGATCAAATGGAACCCATTTAAAAAGAGTAAAGGATATGCTTTTGCTCCACAATTTATGGAAGAAGGTTTTGGCTTTTATTTTACCAGAATCTTTTAATATAAAGGGGATAAAACCCCATATAAAAGCAGTTATATTCACCATTGCTATGTATCTGATAGTGATTATCTTTATAATTGAGTTAGGATTAAGAAACGTAATACCCTTAAAATAGATTTTTATCAGTTTTCGGACTGATATTATTATCGAACTCTAAACGTAGACTTAACCCTGAAGAATACAATTAACGCCACTCTCCGTATTGACATGGGCCAACCGGAAAAGGAGAGCAAAAAAAGTTAGGGAGCAACATTATGTATTACGTCCGGTAATAGTGGAAGTGTTAGTACAACAATTAAAATTACATTCTTCAGGGTTATTCTTTTGAGCTTCTGACCTTTTTAATAAGTGAGATCAGTTGTCTTAACACCTCTTTCATATATTTTATTGCTAATTTTTCTGTATTTTATATTGATGAAATGGGTACAGAGATTTATCATTATCATTTTAGTCTGCTTCAGCGGTAGAAGTCAGACGGATCAAAAGTTTTATGGACTCAAAGGGCATTATGGTTTTATCATAGCTCACTCCTCTGAACTAAAGCCTATATCACAAACTAACCCTTTTGGTATCCAACTAGAATACAGCAAACTAAGAACCAGTGACAAGGCCTGGAAAACCTGTTTTTGCTATGGCCGATCCGGTTTTTCTTTTGCTTATTTTAATTATGCCAATCCAGATGTTCTGGGTAGTTCTTATAACCTCAATTATTTTGTAGAACCCTATTTTACCTACCAGGGACCATTAAAATTTTCACTGAGAGGATCTATTGGGGCTACGTATCTCGATAAGATTTTTGATGAAGAAGCGAATTCGGACAATCTACTATTCAGCACAAGACTTAGTTTTTATCTGGCATTATCGCTCAATCTTAATTATCAGATTTCTGATCAGTATAGCTTAAACCTTTCTGCTAACTACAATCATATCTCTAATGGCGGACAAAAGCAACCGAATAAAGGGATGAACTTTCCTACTTTATCGATAGGTATTGATCGAGTGGTTGACATGGCACCTCTGCAGCGTAAACCGGATGCTCTCCGTGCGTATAGTACCTCTTTATCTTATTACGCCGGGGCTTTTGGCAGTTTACGATCTTCAGATCGTGAGGCAGAAGCTACAAACCACCTTTTGATCGGTTTCACCGGGGGAGCTTTAAAACCATTATCCGGCATTAATGGAATTAATGCCGGTATGGAATTATGGTATGATTACTCTGATGAAAAAATAGCCGAAAATATTGATGTTAATGACTCTGCTTTTTCATCTGCATTGAATGTAGGGCATCACTTCCGTTTTGGTAATTTTTACTTTTTGCAACAGTTTGGACTATATATTACCCGCCCAAAGAACATTCAACCTAAGTGGTTGTACCAGCGGTATTCGTTTTGGTATAAAGTGTATAAGAACTGGGGTATTGGTGCATCCATGATTGCCTATGGTCACGTAGCAGATCATATGGATGGCAGGATCATTTATGTTTTTGATTGATGTCTCTTATACCAAACTCTTTGACAAATCCAGATTTACGTCTTAAAATTAAACGATACAAATGCTTTTGCGTTAGGGATTGTAGCGCAAAGCCCGGAGCCTGATGTATCGGGCGAGGACTTGAAGCAGAAAGCCCGACCTGAAGGGGAACGCCCAAAACCTGTCATTAAAACTACTGTGGCGCTGCCAAATCTTTTTTTACTGCTATAATTTCTGCCAGAGTATTCATCTCTTTTTTTACGCCTTTTCTGATGCCTACGATAAGTACTATGGCAATAACGATATAAGACCCATCCATCAGGATCATTTGCCAAAGCGAAAAGTAATTACTGAACTCTGGAGAGATCATATAAAAACCAATACTGTACAGTACAATAATGGTAATCGTCACCGGCTCGTGAATC
The DNA here is from genome assembly GCA_002697475.1 of Aquimarina sp. Lineage (GTDB taxonomy): Bacteria > Bacteroidota > Bacteroidia > Flavobacteriales > Flavobacteriaceae > Aquimarina. The sequence continues at coordinate 10,021 of NZVW01000104.1, forward strand.
GTTTTTCTGAATTTATAAAAGGCAATGGTCTGCGCCAGATTGTCCAGAGCCAGATCTGTCATCTTTATTTTTTTTACCCTGGCCACACTCATAAACTCTATGGCAATCCTGACCAGCAGCCCTCCTATCATTAAGCCCACGCCTATCCTGCTTAACAGCTCTTGTACCGGAGCCAGATAGTAGAAAAATAATAAGAGTACGATCACCGTAGCGCTAAGCACCAGAATATTACCATAGTGAAAGCTTGTACTGGATTTCTTTTTCGTTTTTAATGCATTTAACTGCTCTTGTATGGAATCAGGAGCTGCGGTAAATTCCTTTTTACCTGTACTCCATTGTTTTTTTAGGTTATCAAAATCGTTATCCATTTTGTAATATTTTTTTAAGTCGTTTTTTGATTCTATGAATTTTAACCCGTACGTTCACCGCACTAATCCCCATTACCTCAGCGATATCTTCATACTCCTGCTCATCCAGCACCATCATAATCATCAATCGGTCCACTTCTGTTAGCTGTCCTATAGCGGCATAAAGTTCCTGATTACCTTCAGTATACGATTCCTGCTGCAGTTGTTGTAATGTTGAGGCTACATCGTCATATCTGGTAGTTCGTTTATTTTTCTGCTTGCGCAAATATTGCAGACAGGTATTTACGGTGATTCTGTATACCCAGGTTTTAAAGGTAGATTGCCCTTTAAACTTATCTATAGCTTTCCAGATATTGATAAATACCTCCTGAGTCAGATCACTGGCGATATCGCGATCCCCTTTTACGAATCCCATAGACATCTGCATTACCATAGGATAACATTGCTCATATAGGGATGTAAAGTCTTTAGTTTCCGTGGAACTCATCAGCCAGGAAGGTATTTATATGGTCATACATTAGCTCCGGCTGGTCAAACATAATAAAGTGCTTGCTGTCCGGGATCATAGTAATGGTTTTATTAGGTAATTCATCATATTGGTTTTGTAATGTTGCTTTCGCCATTTCCAAAGTTGGAAATGTAGCTCCCAAAATAAGTGTTTTAGCGGTAATGTTTGCCAGTTGTGGGCGCAGATCTAATTTTAAAAGATCGGTATATCCGTAGACATAGGTTTTGCGATCCGCTTGTAGCATCCAGTCCACCAAGGTCTGCACCTTTTCTTTATCATTGGTCATATTATTAGCCATAAAGGATACGGATTGTTTAAATTGCTCAGCATCCATAGCCAGCATTTGGTTATTATAAGGACTATCGTATTGCAGTTTATCCGCAGTTACACCAGGCATCATCACTGCCCGCATACAAGGTAAAGAATCTATAAGGATCATACTGCTAATCTGATCAGGTAATGCTGCAGCCAAATCTACTGCCAGATTACCACCCATACTGTGAGCGATCAGGGTTATATTTTGCAAATCATTAGCTTGTACATAAGAGATCAACTCCTCTTTTAGCGTATCATACCAAGGCATTGCTATTGAGGGGATGTTATTAAATCCTGCATAGGACACAAAGTGGTTTTGCCCCTGAATGGCCAGGTGTGCTGCTGTTTCTTTAAAAATGGATCCCGGATTAGTAAATCCCGGTAAAAAAAGGATGGGATCACCTGATCCGGACACCTCTACCTTAATGGCTGAGGATTGTGCGCTGGCGATCGTGAAAGAAAGTAAAAATACGAAGATGTAAGACAAGGTTTTCATGTTGTTTTTTGTTTTTGGTTTTCCCTTTGATGCAGCAAAACCAAAATTGTTACAACGTGATAAAAAAATAATTCAAAAATTAGTTACATAAGTTTCTTGAAACATATGTCTTTTTACCTTTCGAATTTATATAATAACATCCACCTCGGGGTCCTCTAATATATGCTCTAGAATAGATTCTGTTATTTCTAGTATTAGTATTTAAAGATTTTTGATTTTTAATTGAACTTGATCTAGCAATTATCTCTTTAAGTGGCTTTGAAATTTTAACATATTTACTTTTTAAATAACCAATTTGATTATCATATATGACTTCAAAACTTTTAGCATAAGGCTTATAATCAACAATGTATACTACCTGACTCTTTTCTACATCTGCTATTTTCTCGACAGGATCATATATCTCCTTATAAATTCCTCCCTTACTTTTGACAATAGCTGGAATAGATTTTTCCTTAATTCTTGCAAAAAGAATTAATTGCTCAACAGAATCTAGAGATTTAGAAACTTTAAGAATTTCAACGTTTAGAACTTCCTTTCTTTGCGTCAAAACTCGTCTTAACTCTATTAATTCGTCAACTTCTTGAGACCAAGAATTTTGAAATAAAACGAATACTATACAATACAAAAATGATTTTATATTCATCTTGTTAAGAGATATATTTTGTTTAAGTTACAAATCAAATATGCATTCATAAATCACTCCCCCTCATACTTACCATAGTTTACTGCTTTCATTTCGCCGTAGTCTGACGCTACCCAGGTTTCTTTTCCGGGGATAACTTCTGTATTTTGTGCGGTAAAACATACCCAGGAACCCTCTACCCGTTTGACCACAAATACTAATATATTACTTCGTTTTACTGACTTTTCATCAGGGTGAATTGCCGTTTGATCGGTTAGTGATGTACGAGCGTGCAGGATAGCAATATTATCAGATAAATATTTGACTTTAGTCCTTATGATTTCCAGGTGAGCATTTTTAAAAATCACTTTAAAACCATAATCGTGCGCCTTATAAATCCTTTCTCTGTTATGCCACCACAGCCCCGTAACATTGACAAACTCAGCCTGATCATCAAAAACAGAAGCTAATTGCTGTGCATCTCCGGTATTCCACGCATTGACAAAGGTTTCCACAACAGCTACAGGAGTATGTAATATAGAATCAGCCATAAAATAGTGTTTATGATGTAAGATAGTTAAAATATAAGCTTTTAATGTTTATTTCAAAACTTAAAAGGATTCTCTAAAAACAGTTTTATAAAATCTCTAATTAATGTATATTCCCAGCCGATCAAATGAAACATATTATGCAAGCAACTGCACTATTACATACTATAGAAAAGGTAATCCAAAATATGCCAACAGACTGGCTTAAACTCACCACGCACCGGCTGGACATCTACGATGAGCAACAAGCAAAAACTGAGTTTTTACAGGAGTTTGAAGCTTTAGTTGCATCCGATACTTTGGATACCACAGCATTGAGTAATTTACCTACTGCCTATGACTATATTCGTCTGGGGCATCCCTTATCCTCAGTTTTGGAATGGGTATTGGGTAATATCCATAATCTTAACGCTGAAGCGGTTATTAGCTTTGATTCTATAACGATGCCGGTTTTGGCTATTCTAAGAACCAACTTGCTGGCCGGCAAAACAACTAAAATTTATCATTCGGATCCCCTACCTGAACTATTTGATCAGAAGATTTTGCAAGAAATCTATGGCTATCAATTCACTACCGAGCAGGTAAAAG
>NZVW01000105.1 GCA_002697475.1 Aquimarina sp.
AAAGGAACAGGATGATACACGTCTAGGCTTTGAGGTAGACTATGATCGGATTATTTTTTCATCTTATTTTAGAAGTCTTCAGGATAAAACACAGGTAATTCCATTGTCCAAAACCAGTTTCGTTCATACTCGTTTAACACACAGTTTAGAGGTCTCAGTAGTAGGCAGGTCTTTAGGCAGAATGGTAGGTAAAAAAATCATTGAAAGACACCCTCATCTGGCTACAATTCATGGTTATCATTTTAATGATTTTGGGGCCATCGTGGCAGCTGCTGCATTAGCCCATGATATAGGTAATCCTCCTTTTGGACATTCAGGTGAAAAGGCGATTGGAGAATATTTCAAAACGGGTAAAGGTAAAAGGTTTCAGAATACTTTGTCCGATAAACAATATCAGGATCTTGTGGATTTTGAAGGTAACGCCAATGGTTTTAAAATTATGACGGAATCACGACCTGGTATTGAAGGTGGGCTCAGGCTATCTTATGCTACATTAGCGGCCTTTATGAAGTACCCAAAGGAATCCCTTCCAAAAAAGCCTACAAGTCATATTTCTCATAAGAAATTCGGTTATTTTCAAAGTGAAAAATCTTATTTCAAAGATGTTGCTGAAGAAGTTGGACTTTTATCATATCAGATAGGAGATGAGGTTACTTATTCCAGGCACCCTTTAACCTTCTTAGTTGAGGCTGCAGACGATATTTGTTACACTATCATAGACTTTGAAGACGGAATAAATCTGGGGCTGATAGAGGAGGATTATGCATTGGAGTATTTGATTAAATTAGTAAAATCCAATATTAGTACTACAAAATATCATAGCTTACAGACAACTTCAGATCGATTAAGCTACCTGAGAGCACTTGCTATCAATACTTTAATTAATGAAGCATCACAGATTTTTTTAGCTAATGAAGAAGTTATACTGACAGGTAGTTTTGATCAGGCATTAATAGACCAAAGCGCATACAAAGCACAGATAGATGATATTCTGAAACTAAGTATTGATAACATCTACAGAAGCAAGGAAGTAACTGAAAAGGAAATAGCCGGTTATCAGATTCTGGGATCTCTATTGGAGGTTTATGTTAATGCTACAGAAAATTACCACACAGGAGCTTCTAATTATGATAAATTAATTCTTAGAGCAGAAGGCAATTCTTTTGATTATGAAAATGAAGATCAGTATACAAGACTTATCAGTTTATGTAAATTTGTTGCCAGTTTAACAGATGGGAATGCTCTGTTAAAATATCAGAGAATTAGAGGGTTACACTTTTAAAATCTTTAACATAATTATTGGATTTTATTAACTTATTCATATTTTTGAATTCAATAATTACTGTTTGTTTAAGAAATTATAGATAATGATAAGATTTCGTTATTAATTCTTAAACAAAATATACAAACTCAATTAAAAAAGACTATGAAAAAAAATTATTTGTTGTTGATTACCTTTTTTTTGGTAATTAATGTTTTTCCTCAATCTTCGGAAATAGGGATTATTAAAGATTATCTTTTAAAAAATGGATATGTTTTAAATGATATTCAGGATTTAAAAATACAATCAAGTTCGTTTTCTAAAAGTATGCAACTACAAAATGTTTATGTGGTGCAGCAATATAATCAAATTCCTATTCATAATGCATTAGGGAATTTTGCTATTAAAAACGGCAAGATAGTATCTTTTAAAGGATCATATGTAAATGATGTTGCGGCAAAAGTGAATTCAACTATTGCTTCGCTGACACCTCAGGAGGCTGTTATTAGGACTGCTCAGGTCTTAAATCTCAGTGGAGTGAATGATGTTAGGTTAATCCGGGAAAAATCTTCGACAAAAGATGGTTCTTTCATTATTTCAAAAAGTAATATCTCTACGGATGAAATACCAGTTAAATTGGTTTATGAGTTTAGAGAAAATCAATTGATATTATGTTGGGATTTAAGTATTCATACAAAAGATGGAAAAAATTGGTATAGTGTAAGGATAGGAGCAAATGACGGAATACTTCAAAGCCAGAATGATTGGATACTCCACTGCAATTTTAATACTCATGAGCATAACAGAAAAATAGGGTTAAGTAATACTTCCATAATGGAAATACAACCTCTCTCAACCAGTTTGGTTATGGACCCTGTATATAATGTGTTTCCTGTTCCTTCTGTAGAAAGTCCTAATCACGGAAGTAGGCAGTTAATATCCGGTCAGGAGGATGCTGAAGCTTCGCCTTTTGGGTGGCATGATACAAATGGTGTTGAAGGACCAGAATTTACAACTACCCAAGGTAATAATGTACTAGCATCGGAAGATTTAGATGGTGACAATGTACCAGGTGATCAGGCTGATGGTGGTGCAAACTTAACTTTTGACTTTGCATATAATCAGAATGAAATGGTTATTGATTATCAAAATGCATCTCTTACTAATCTATTTTATGTTAGTAATGTAATACACGATGTTTGGTATCAATATGGGTTTGATGAAGCATCAGGAAATTTTCAGTTTAATAATTATGGAAAAGGTGGACTTGATGGTGATGAGGTAATTGCAGATGGTCAGGATGGATCTGGAGAAGATAATGCAAACTTTGGAACACCACCAGATGGTTCTAATCCAAGAATGCAAATGTTTTTATGGAACGTTAGTAATAAACTCCAGTTTTCTATAAATAATACTTCATTAGCAGGAGAATATGAAATTATACCTAATAGTTTTGTACCGGGTACAACTGAGCCTCCTACTTTGCCAGATGGCATAACAGCTGACTTAGTTTTGGCAATTGATGATAATGCTACTCCGGATCCTAACGATGCTTGTTCTGCTTTAACAAATGCTGCGGATATTAGTGGAAAAATCGCTGTAGTAAGAAGGGGGGAGTGTTCTTTTATTGATAAGGTTATTAAATGTCAACAAGCGGGTGCATTAGCTGTCCTTATTGTAAATAACGAGCCAGGAGATTTTTCAATGGGCGGTAGAGGTCCGGCTTCAAGACCAACAGTTGGAATTAATCAAGCGGATGGGGAAAGTATCATAACAGCAATGGCCACTCAAACAGTTTCTGCTACTTTGGCTAGTCTCGCAAGAGAGAATTGGACTGCTTCGGCTGATGGTTCATTTGATAATGGTATCGTAATACATGAATATGGACATGGTATTTCAACAAGGTTAACCGGAGGAGCATCTAATTCGGGTTGTTTGTCAAATGAAGAACAAATGGGAGAGGGTTGGTCAGACTGGTTTGGTCTGATGATGACTATCGAAGCTGGAGATACAGGAGCGGATATAAGAGGTATTGGTACATTCGCTATTGGACAACCTACGAATGGAGGAGGAATCAGGCCTTTTCCTTACAGCACTAATATGACAATAAATCCGGTTACTTATGGGGATACCAATGACGATACGGTCTTTTCAGTGCCCCATGGTGTTGGTTCAATTTGGGCCTCTATTATTTGGGATTTGACGTGGGCGCTAATAGAAAGAGATGGATATGATCCAGATTTATATAATGGTACTGGAGGTAATAATTTAGCAATGCAACTAGTAATAGATGGTTTAAAGTTACAACCCTGTAGCCCTGGATTTGTAGATGGTAGAGATGCAATTTTGGCAGCTGATGAAGCTGCTAATGGAGGAGCTAATGCTTGTCTAATATGGGATGTTTTTGCCAGAAGAGGACTAGGATGGAGCGCTTCTCAAGGAGATTCAAATAGCAGATTAGATCAGACTGAAGCGTTTGATTTACCTCCGAATGAAGAGTTAGACTGTTCGACGCTTGGTGTGGACGATCTGAAATCGGAAATCTTCAGAATAGAGCCTAACCCTTCTAAGGGCACTTTTAATATAAGAGTATCTGAAAATATTGGAGATAGTAAAATTTCTATAGTAGATATGAACGGTAGAACAATTTATCGTAAAGATGTGATCTTGGAAAATGTATACCAGGTCAACACTTATTTAAGATCAGGAATATATTTATTGAGAATAGAAGCCAAAAACGGTTCAGCGATCTCAACAAGTAAAATTGTGATAGAATAAAATAGAATAGATTTAGAAATATTAAATAAGAGGGATTATTAATCCCTCTTATTTTTTTTTATCGTATTTATAATATTTTTGATATCGATACCAGCAATCTCCTGAAGTTCTTCAACGGTACCATGATGTATAAAATTGTCAGGAATACCTAAAGTTATAATATGATTTTTAAATCCTGAAGTATTGGCAAATTCAATTATGTTTGATCCAAAACCTCCTTTTACAGCGCCATCTTCTAAAGTTAATATGGTAGAGTGTTCTTTGAATATTTCGGCCAATAAATTCCTGTCTAAAGGCTTTATAAATCCAAAATGATAATGACTTATAGATAATCCGGTTTCTTTAATTGCCGCAGTGGCATTATGAGCTATAGTTCCTGTGGATAGAATCGCCAATTTTTTTCCTTTACTTAATAATTGACCTTTACCTATTTCAATTTTTTCAAAAGATTTTTGCCAATCATTGTTATGACCTCTTCCTCTAGGATATCGAATTGCAATAGGATTTGAAAGACCTAAAGATGCGGTATATAGTATGTTTCTTAATTCGATTTCATCCTTAGGAGCTGATAGTATTAAATTAGGAATACAATTTAAATAGGCAATATCAAATACACCGTGATGAGTGGCTCCATCTTGTCCTACTAAACCAGCTCTATCGATGCAAAATATGACAGGTAAATTTTGCAATGCCACATCATGGATAACTTGATCATAGGCTCTTTGAAGGAATGTGGAATATATAGCGCAAAATGGTATTAATCCTTGTGATGCCATACCTGCAGCAAGTGTAACTGCATGTTGCTCTGCAATACCTACATCAATGGCTCTTTCAGGAATCTCGTCCATCATATATTTTAATGAACTTCCTGTGGGCATGGCAGGAGTAATTCCTATAATCTTTTCATTTGCTTTAGCTAATTCCAAAATTGTCAATCCAAAGACATCCTGAAATTTAGGAGGTAGATTGCTTGTGTTACTTTTAACGAGGTTGCCCGTTTTAGCATCAAATTTCCCTGGAGCATGATACTTTACCTGATTTTCTTCAGCTTGTTTTAAACCTTTTCCTTTTGTGGTAATAATATGCAAAAGTTTCGGCCCATCAACTTTCTTTAGAGTTTCTAATGTATCAAATAATGACGAAAAATCGTGTCCATCAATTGGCCCATAATATTTAAAGTTTAAGGCTTCAATAATGTTATTGCTTTTTGGCTTATAACCAATTTTTGCTTTGGTCAGGTAATTCGTTAAGGCACCTACACTGGGATCAATGCCAATAGCGTTATCGTTAAGGATGATAAGGATATTAGTGTCTGTAACCCCTGCATGATTCAATCCTTCAAAGGCCATACCACTGGCTATAGAAGCGTCTCCAATGACCGCGACGTGTTGTTTTTTAAAATCACCTTTAAGTTTTGAGGCTAATGCCATACCTAAAATAGCAGAAATAGAGGTAGAGGAGTGTCCTACACCAAAAGTGTCATAAATACTTTCTGTACGCTTAGGAAAACCACTGATACCATTTAATTGTCTATTGGTATGAAAAAGTTTTTTTCTCCCTGTTAATATTTTATGAGGGTATGCCTGATGGCCTACGTCCCATAGTAGTAAATCGTCCGGAGTATTAAAGATATAGTGTAAAGCTATGGTAAGTTCCACTACTCCCAGGCTTGCTCCAAGGTGTCCTTCTTTTGTGGCAACAACATTGATAATAAACTCTCTTATTTCCTGAGCTAATTGAGGCAATTGTTCAGTTCTTAATTTTTTTAAATCCGATGGGTAATTGATATGTTGTAAAAGATTGCCTTGCATTCCACAAAAGTACTATTTGGAAATTTTGTTAACAATAGTATTCTCACACAGTTTAAAATAATTTTCTAGTTTTACTAAAAAAACATGATTCAGCCTTTTGATGACACTTATTTTATGAAAAAGGCATTGCAAGAAGCGCAAATCGCCTTTGACAAGGGAGAGGTTCCTGTTGGTGCCGTTATAGTTGTTCAGGATCGGATAATAGCAAGAACACATAATTTAACAGAAACACTCAACGATGTAACTGCACATGCTGAGATGCAAGCTATAACTTCTGCGGCTAACTTTATTGGAGGCAAGTATTTAAATGAGTGTACATTATATGTGACATTGGAGCCTTGTCAAATGTGTGGAGGTGCACTTTATTGGAGTCAGATAGGTAAAATTGTATATGGAGCTAGAGATGAACAACGAGGCTGTCTTAATCTAGGAACTAAACTACACCCAAAAACTAAAATCGTTGGTGGAATATTAGAAAATGAATGTGCTGATATTTTGAAACGTTTCTTTATCGAAAAGAGAAATCTGAATTAAGTTTTTTCCTAAAAAAAAACAATTTTAGCAACTTTCCCGGATTTCTAACGTCCTTTCAAGTATATCTGACTAATTTTATGAGGCAAAAAATATACTTCTTAGTTATTATTTTACCGATTTTGGGTTTTTCCCAGGAGAATAACTTGATTAATGGAGAGGTACTGTTTCAATCTGAACATCTTGAAGGTATTAATATCTTAAACATGACTTCTGGAGAAGGAACCATATCTGATGTTAAAGGAAAATTTTTTATTAAAGCTAATTTAAAAGACACCTTAGTTTTTTCTTCAATACAGTATAAAGTCAAAGAACATATAGTTACAAAAGAAGACTTAAAGACCAATAATAATTTGACTATCTATCTAGAAGATTTAGTGAATGAATTAGAAACTGTAACTATAAGACAATATGCGTTATCTGGGACACTAAAAGAAGATCTTAAAGAGATTCCTACATTCGAAGATAAATTGCCTATTTATAATGCCAGGACTTTAATGGGGATGCATTTTGAGAAAGATGAAAAGGATTTATTTTCTGGAGTTAAAAATAATGCATTAAGGGATAATGTAGGAGGAGCTGTAATGGATATAAATTTCAAAATGATTTTAAGTCCTTTGGTAAGTTTGTTGAAGAAAAAAAGTAATACTCCAGTAGGTGAAATAAAAAGCGTCGAGGAGGTACTTACTGAACAACTGTTCTTAGAAATTAAAGTACTACCGGTAGATAAATATTACGAATTTGTAGAGTATTTAAAAGAACAACCTGAAACTATTGTTGCTATCAATAGAAATGATGATTTAATGGTATTGGAATATCTCATAGAACAAAGCATTATATATAAGGAAAAGTATGGGCTTTAAAAGAAAAAAACGCTGTCAATTGACAGCGTTTTGATACTAGAATAACATATATCATTAATTGTGAATTACTCTGACCTTAGCCGCAATAATCCCTTTTCTTCCTTCTTCTTCTTGATATTCTACTTTGTCACCTTCGTTTAAGGCTTCTCCGTTCAACCCGGAGGCATGTACGAAAATATCCTTTCCTGTTTCGTCGTTGGTAATAAATCCGTAGCCTTTGGATTCATTAAAGAATTTAACTGTTCCTTCCATTGTAATAAAAAAATAAAAAATAAATAATTGAAATCTAAAGGTAGGTTTATTTATTGTAATCGTTATTATGAAAATGATAAATCTTAAAAAAAACTATGGTTTAGAGGATTCATTTTCTTTATCATAATCCATCATTTTTTTTAGGTTTTCCTTGTTTAGCATGTAATCATTAACTTTTTTTCCTTTCCATCTATATATTATAAAAATAGGCATAAGAACAAAGGCAGTAAGTAATATTCCAATCCCTACCCATCTGTCCCCAACAATGTGATCATTATTGTTCTTAAAATAGTAGCCGATACCTATTAATACTAATATTAAAACAAAAAGTATCCTTATAACATATTTCATCATCAATGACTTTTAAAAATTAGCGGGTAAAGTTAATGAGTTCTCTTCGATAAGCGGTTAATAGTTTAGATTTTGATATGAAGCCAATATATTTACCTTTTTTAGTAACCGGAAGGTTCCAGGCTCCTGTATCCTGAAATTTTTGCATGGCAGTTTTAGCATCATCATCTTCAAACATTATTTCTGTAGTGACTGGGCTCATGATATTTTCGACTAATACGGTATGATATTTCGTGATATCAAACATTATATCCCTGATATTATCAAGACTTACTACACCTATGAGGATTCCTTTTTTATTAATTACCGGAAAGAAATTTCTATTAGATTTGGCTACAGCTTCGCTTAAGAGTTGTTTTAGAGAGTAATCAGGGTAAACAGTAATAAAATTAGTTTCAATACATTGTCTTAACTTCATTAATGTTAATACCGTTTGATCCTTATCGTGGGTCAATAAGCTGCCTTGCTCAGCAAGCTCACGGGTGTAAATGTTATGTTCAATTTTGTTTTTGGAAATAATAAATGAAATAGCAGTGGTAATCATTAATGGAACAAAAAGTTCGTAACTAGTCGTAATTTCTGCTATTAAGAAAATGGAGGTTAAAGGAGCATGTAGTACTCCTGAAATTAGGCCAGCCATTCCAAGAAGTGTAAAGTTTGATTCAGAAACATGAAATCCAAAACCGAGATTATTTATCACCTTGGCTACTACATTACCTAAAGAACTGCCCATAACCATAGTAGGGATAAAAATACCGCCATACCCACCTGCGGCAAAAGTAGCAGTCATCGCTATAGCTTTAAAAACTGTTATGCCTGCAAGTAATCCAATAATGATCCAGATATTGGATTCAATTTCCTTAAATGGAGTAGTACCAATAGCTTTAAGATAATCACCCCTTAACAAATCATTTATGAACCCAAGACCTTCACCATATAATGGAGGAATGAAATATAGCATAATACCTATGGCTAAACCCGCAATAAGTAATCTATATATCTTCTTTTTGAAATTGTCAAATATAGAAAGCACCCAAAAGTACATTTTGGTAAAGTAGATTGAAGCAAAGGCAGTACCAATTCCTAAGGCAATAAAAAATGGTATATCCTGAATATTGAATTTTTCAACTACTTCAAATCTAAAGAGTACTTCGTCACCTAAAAAGAAGTAAGACGTGACAATCGAGGATACTGATGCAAATAGTAAGGGTAATAATGAGGTTAATGTCAGGTCAAGACTAAAAACTTCTACAGCAAAAACAAGGCCGGCCAAAGGAGATTTGAAAACTGCAGAAATAGCTCCTGCGGACGCACAACCAATAAGTAATGTCCTTATTTTTCTGTTTACATGAAACAAAGAACTAATAGACGAACTTAGCGCAGAACCTGAACTAATTGCAGGACCAAGAAGTCCTACAGACCCTCCAAAACCAACAGTAATAGGTGCCAGTATAAGAGGCAAATATCCGTGAATAGGTTTTATAACACCTCCAGTCTTGGATAGCGAAAATAGTATAAGAGGTATAGCAGACTTTACTTCTTTTTTAATAATATATTTGTTTAATAAGTATACTATTGACAAACCAACGAATGGTGTAATAAAATACAATGTGTTTTGCCAGGAAATAATATCACTTTGTAGCAATTCCTGAATAAGGTGAGTAATGTTTTTTAACAGTAACGATACCAAACCCGCCATAAAACCAATAAGAACACTCAATAAGAGTATAAAATTCTTTTCTGGTATATGACGATATCTCCATTTAAGTACTTTATAGAACCAAGACTTTTTTGGTGAATCTGGCATAAATTAGTTATTGTTATTGTAGGTTTTCCAAGCGTAAAGCCAACATCTATTTCTTTTGCTTTAATGGGATGTTGTAGTCTAAAAGTAATAAAAAATCCCGCTACAAGGCGGGATTTAACTTATAAATCTAACTTGATATGTAGCTCTTTTAATTGCTCGTTGTCTATGTTAGCAGGTGCATCGATCATCACATCTCTTCCACTGTTATTTTTGGGGAAAGCAATAAAGTCTCGAATTGTTTCCTGACCTCCGAGAATCGAAACTAATCGATCTAAACCAAAAGCAATTCCGCCGTGTGGTGGCGCGCCATACTGAAAAGCATCCATTAAAAATCCGAATTGAGCTTTCGCTTCTTCCTTTGTAAACCCTAAATGATCAAACATTAGTGCTTGAGTGGATTTATCGTGGATACGTATGGAACCACCACCTATTTCGTTACCATTTAATACTAAGTCATAAGCATTAGCACGTACCTTTCCGGGTTCTGAATCCAATAACTTGATGTCTTCAGGTTTAGGAGAAGTAAAAGGGTGGTGCATAGCGTGATAACGCTCAGTTTCTTCATCCCATTCTAATAACGGGAAATCAACTACCCATAATGGAGCAAATTCATCTTTTTTACGTAATCCAAGACGTTCTGCAAGTTCCATCCGTAATGCGCTCAATTGAGCTCTTACTTTGTTAGCGTTTCCGGATAGTACACAGATAAGATCACCCGGTTTAGCTCCGGTTACTTCTGCCCACTTGTATAAATCTTGCTCGTCATAAAACTTATCTACAGAGGATTTTAATGATCCATCTTCATTGTATTTTACATAAACCATTCCCAGAGCACCAATCTGAGGACGTTTTACCCAATCAATAAGTTGATCAATTTCTTTTCTTGTATAAGATGCTCCTCTTGGTACAGCAATCCCTACGACCAGTTCTGCATCATTAAAAACTTTAAAGTCTTTATGTTGTGTTACTGCATTTAATTCTCCAAATTCCATCCCAAAACGAATATCCGGTTTGTCATTACCGTATTTTTTCATCGCTTCATCATAAGACATACGTGGAAATTTATCTAGGGTAACACCTTTGATCTCTTTAAGAAGATGTTTAGTAAGACCTTCAAAAGTGTCTAGGATATCCTCCTGTTCTACAAAGGCCATTTCGCAATCGATTTGTGTAAATTCCGGTTGTCTGTCTGCTCTAAGGTCTTCATCTCTGAAGCACTTTACAATCTGGAAGTACTTATCCATACCTCCTACCATTAACAATTGCTTAAAAGTTTGTGGAGATTGCGGTAAGGCATAGAACTGTCCTTCGTTCATTCTTGATGGGACTAAAAAGTCTCTAGCTCCTTCTGGGGTAGACTTAATAAGATATGGTGTTTCTACCTCGATGAAGCCTTGATTAGAAAGATAATTTCGTACAGAAATGGTAACTTTATGTCTAAAAATAAGATTGTTTTTTACCGGATTTCTGCGAATATCCAGATATCGATATCTCATTCTAAGGTCCTCACCTCCATCAGTACTGTCTTCAATGGTAAATGGAGGAACTAATGCTTGATTTAAAACGGTAAGTTCCTGTACAAGAATTTCTACATCTCCGGTGGGTATATTAGGATTTTTAGATTCCCTTTCAATTACTAAACCTTTCACCTGGATCACAAACTCTCTACCTAAAGTTCTTGCTTGTTCTACTAATTCAGTAGATGTTCTTTGCTCATCGAAGATCAATTGCGTTATCCCATATCGATCTCTAAGATCT
>NZVW01000106.1 GCA_002697475.1 Aquimarina sp.
CAGACCCTTGTTCTCACTTTCAGGTTGAGGTCTAAAAATCTTAACTTCTTCACCATCATAAAGATTTAAACCATTCCTAGTTCCTATCCAAACCCTTCCTAATTGGTCTTCCTCAAAGGCCATTACAGTACTCTCCGATAGACCTTCCTTGACAGAAAAATGTAAGAAGTGATTGTAAGACGTATTCAACTGCGCTGAAAGCCATAATGGCATAATAAGCAGTATGAATAAAAACTTTTTCATATTGGAGCTAAATGGTTAGTTTTTTTAAATATAACGTAATTATTTAAAAATATTTTAGCAAAAATAATGGAAGAGATGGTAACTTCTAGGATACTCAACACGAAAATCATTGAAACAAATAACTAGAAAACAGAAAGTTGTACTTTTATACCCCTTGATATGTACTTTTAAAACAAGTAATAATAGTAATATTGTACTGTTGAAATTTTTTTCAACAATTGAATACCCCCCTATTCAATAGTATAATATATAGCACTAAGCAGAAATTGGAAATTTAGTAGTAACCAAAATTAAATTATCATGATTTTTGATCAAAGACCAATGCCTGTAAAGATGTATTATTATGTTCTTCATTACAAACAACGAACGTTCACAAAAAACAATCGAATCTCTTTAAACTCTTAAAACCCCAATATCTTGAATATTTCACGACACTTTAAACCTGTTTTGTAGCGGTACAGGCTATACACAAATTATTAAGACGAATCATCCCGTCTTATGAACTTCTTAAAAACCTCAAAATTTTCTTTGAATTCATTTTGGTATTACTACCAAAACGTATTTACATATTTATATAACCTTAAAACAAATTCTCTAAAACACAATTATCTTATGAAAAAACAGATCCCCACATTATTTAGGAAGAAATCGATCTTCCAAATCTTATTCTTTGCGTTAGCAATGAATTTTAGCCTACTCGCACAGACCCCTGTAGAAAAACACGGTAGATTACAAGTTCAGGGCAACAGGATAGTAGACAAAAATGGTGAGGTGACAAGCCTTGCCGGAAACAGTCTTTTTTGGAGTAACGCAGGTGATACTTCTGATTTTTATAATGCAGAAACGGTAAACCATCTGGCTGATGATTGGAACAGTTCTATCATTCGTGTAGCTATGGGTGTAAAGGAATCCTGGGATGAAGGTCGTGGTTACATTGACAGTCCGGCAGCACAGAAAGCTAAAATAAAAAAGGTCATTGACGCTGCTATTGCTAATGGAATCTATGTTATTATAGATTGGCATACGCATGAAGCTGAACTTTATGAAAGTGAAGCCGTACAGTTTTTTACTGAAATGGCAGAAGAGTATGGAACTTATGATAACGTATTATATGAAATTTATAACGAACCTATAGGTCAATCCTGGTCTCAGATCAAATCGTATGCTAATGCTGTTATAGCCGGTATTCGATCTAAAGATCCTGATAATATGGTCATAGTAGGTTCTCCTACCTGGTCTCAGGATGTGGATATTGCATCAAATGATCCTATTAATGATACTAATACAGCTTACACACTGCATTTTTATGCCGGTACGCATAGTCAGAGTTTAAGAAACAAAGCGATTACTGCTATGAATAATGGTATTGCACTATTTGCTACAGAATGGGGTTCAGTTAATGCAGATGGGAATGGTAATACCAATCAAGCTGAGACTAATGTCTGGATGGAATTCTTTAAAGATAATGGTATCAGTCATGCTAACTGGGCTATCAGTGATAAGAGTGAAGGTGCTTCATCTGTGCAGTCTGGCACTGGTGTGCAAGGTTTACAAAACAACCAACTTACTGCAACAGGTACTTTCATAAAAAACATTATAAAAAATTGGTCTGATGATGATACAGGAAATCCACCTGGTGGAGGTACTACGGAATGTAGCTCTGTAGATTGTATTATTCAAGCCCTAAAAAATGCAAGTCCTGGAGATGAAATTATCATCGCTTCCGGAACGTATACTGCGCCTGATAAATTTTCAATTGATGGCAGAGCAACGCGTTTTGGTTCTGCCAAAAGTGGAACGGCTGATAAACCTATAGTAGTAAGAGCTAAAAATCCTGCAAACCCTCCAATACTAAAAGGACCATCAGGTAGGTATGACGGATATCTTCTTTATTTAACTGGTGACTACTGGCAAGTAAAGAATTTGATTTTTGAAGAGGGATCTAAGGGTATTGTTCTGGATAATGCAAATCACGCTTTACTCGAAAATCTTACGGTAAGACAAATCGGTGAAGAAGGTATTCACTTAAGAGACGGATCTAGTAACAATTTAGTAAAAGGCTGTAAAGTTTATGACACTGGTATTACTAAGCCTGGTTTTGGTGAAGGTCTATATATAGGATCAGATAAAAGTCAACATGATAGATACAATAGAGACTGTAATGATAATACTTTTGATGGTTGTACTATTGGTCCAAATGTGGCGGCTGAAGGTGCAGACATCAAAGAAGGTACTAAAAACACAGTGATTAAAAACTGTACATTCAGTGCTAAAGGTATTACAGGAGTAAATAGTGCAGATGCTTTTATTGATATTAAAGGAGCTTATGCGTTTATCTACAATAACACCTTCAATCTTGATGGCTCTACCATCATAAATGCCGGTATAGATTTTCTGGATAGAGGAACCGGTTATAACACAGGGTACAGACAAGCTATATTTAATAATATCTTTAATCTGGAAGGAAGAGGTTCTGAAATTCAAACGGCCAGAAAAAAGCAAGGTGACCCTCAGGAAATTCATGTTTGGAATAACACAAGGAATCCTAATACTCCAGACTTTCCTTTAAGTGATGGAACCGAAAATTACGTAACTCTTTCTTGTCCAAGCTGGAATATTATTCCGTGCGATGGTAATCCCAACCAAAAACCAATTATTTCCTTCATCAACCCTTCCTCAAATGAGGTTAACGTAGAAACAGGATATGATTTACAAGTGCTGGTTAATGCTTCCGATGCTGATGGTACAATAGCCAACGTGAAATTATATCTTGATAATCAATTAATCAGACAAGAAAATTCTGCACCATACGAATGGGGCCACGATGAAGCAAATGCAGAAGAATTGAATGGTTTAGGTGCGGGTATATATACTTTTAAAGCAGTTGCCATAGACAATGAAGGTGCAACAGCTGAAGATACATTTATTTTAAAAGTAAAAGAACCTACATCAAATTTTAATGTATCCTTCACTTCTCCAAGTTCAGATTTATTTGTAGAAGTGGGGTATTCACTAATGGTAGAAGCTGTTCCTTCAAATAGTAACTTGGCAATTGATAACTTAAAATTGTATATCGATAATCAATTGATCAGACAAGAAAGATATGCTCCCTACACCTGGGGTCATAGTGGCTCACCAAATCCTCAGGAAGTAAATGGATTAGAAATAGGTTCCCATATATTTAAAGTAATCGCTACGAATGTTAATGGCGAGACGGCAGAAGATACCTTTATACTTACCGTAACCAATAGCGACACCGGTGGCGGAGACAGCTGTTCCTTTGGTACTCCTATTGCTTCAGCTTTACCTGCTTTTAGCCAAATATCATATAGCCATGTTCATATTTTAGGAAGCGGTGGACCGGATATGAGTAATTTTAGAGAATTTACAATTAACTGGGACCCTACCTACAATGATCTGTATCAATTCGCTTTTAACACGAATAACGGTAGCCCTAATTGGTATGTTGATCTAAGATCTAAAATGCAATACAATTTCAATTCCTCTAATCCGGATGTTACTATTACAGGTTCAGGTTTTTCAGGTCTTGATGGTAGCTATTGGGTTACGAAAGATGGAAATAGTTTCGTTATGGTCGAAAAAAATCGAGGATTTACTATTTATTTTAGCAACACTTCTTCTGCGCCTGCTTGTAGTGACAAAAGTCCCGGCGTAATTATTTCAGAAGAAAAGGAGCCAATTGCACTATTTCCTAACCCGGTGTTGGATTCTGATATTACCATCACAAATATTTCAGAAAAAGCAACCTCTATAGAAATTACAAATTTACAAGGGCAAGCGGTTTACAATAAAACTTTATCCGGCGACACACATACACTAAATGTTTCCACGCTACCCTCCGGAATGTATATCATTATTGTCAGAGGTCCTAAATACAGAGAATCTAAGCTTTTTTCTAAGCAATAAGTGTCAATAACCTTTCACTTAAGCCAATAATCAGGCTCCTTAATGGAG
Organism: Aquimarina sp.; assembly: GCA_002697475.1. Lineage (GTDB taxonomy): Bacteria > Bacteroidota > Bacteroidia > Flavobacteriales > Flavobacteriaceae > Aquimarina. The sequence continues at coordinate 4,219 of NZVW01000106.1, forward strand.
CCTGATTATAAAAAAATAAATTATGAAAACAAGACAAGAGAAAAAAACTATTATTCTTTTGCTGACAGCATTTTGCCTATATTTTGGATATGGTCAGCAAAATATAATTTATCAAAATAATTTTGAGCATTTGCGTACAGGACAGTACTCTGAAAATGAATTTAAAGATGCTCTTGGTGTTAACTTTTGCAATGGTGCAGATGAGGGTCGTGTGGCTATTACTTCTTTTGAAAATAGAGGAAATGTACTTCAGGTTAAATACCCTAAGGGAAAAGTTAAAACTAATGATAGCGGTATGCACACCAAATTATTCTGGAATCATTATGAAACCTTTGAGGAACTCTATTTTAGTTATAGGGTATATATTCCTTCAGATTTTGAATTCAGAGCCGGAGCAAAATTACCCGGACTGGCATATCAGACCCGTGATAGGAATATGTCATTACGGTTAATGTGGAGAAACAACGGGCTCTTAGAGTTCTATAATCATTTTGAAACCAGACCTGTTTGGGACGATTGGACAGCATCTGTAAACTGGAGTCTAATTGATCCTTATGACGAACCCAGAGGACCTCAGCCAGATCAGGTAAAGTTAAAAAAAGGAGCATGGAATCATATCGAAGTATATCATAAACTGAATACTCCCGGTAGAAATGATGGAGTTATGAGAGGTTGGCTCAATGGCCAATTGGCAATTGACATCACAGACAATGGTGATTACAGACAGTCTGATGAAGAAGATATTAAGTTGAATAGCATTTATCTTTCTACATTTTTCGGAGGTAGTAGTGATGATTTTAAACCTACTAAGGATCTCTATGCTTATTTTGATGACTTTGTAGTTTCTAAAAGCCGTATAGGCTACAATGATTCCGGTGATGAAACTGGTGAAACCTTAAGTGTGGCGTTTAAGAACCCTGTTGCTGATCTCACACTTACTGAAGGATATGATCTTGATATAGAAGTCACTGCCATAGATACTAAAAATGCTATAAAAGAAGTGAATTTATATATTAATGATATTTTTATCAGAAAAGAACGTGTTTATCCATACACCTGGGGACACGATGGTTCTCCTAATCCTGAGGAGTTAAATGCCCTGGCACCCGGAAACTACTTGATTAAAGCAATTGCGACAAATGATGCAGGAAAATTAAAGGAAACTTCCTTTAACCTAACTGTTATTGAAGATACAGATAACTGTAATTTCAATTTACCTAGTGCCAGTGGTCTTGTTCCTCTAGACAATGAATATTTTAACTATGTACACGTTGCCGGTACAAGAAATAATGACTTTTTAAGTAATGTACTTAAATTTTCGGTAAAATGGAATCCTCAATACAATGAATTGTCAAAATTTGCTATCAACACTACTAATGGTCAGCCTAATTGGTATGTAGATTTTAGTGAAAATGCCACGTATCAGCTTAAACAAGCCAATCCTGAAATCTCACTAAGAAATACAGGTATTGAAGGACTAGATGGTAACTATTGGATTACAAAAAAGAATGGGGAATTAATTTTAAAGTGTAAGGATAATAGTAAACTCATTTGTTTCAGCAATGTCGCCCAGGCGCCTTCTTGTATGGAAGATAAATCCGAAACAAGTAGTATTTCTAAACATTCTGATTTTAAGATATCACTTTATCCAAATCCTGCTTCTTCCTTTATACAACTCAAAGGTATAAAGGATAAAAATAGTACGATAAGCATTATCAACCTACAAGGACAACTGGTAAAGTCAGATCAAATTTCAGATAACGATTTAATTGATATAACGACTATTCCTTCAGGCTATTATTTTCTTAAGGTTGAAGAAAAGTATGGAACCCACACCTTGCATTTCATAAAGGATTAAAGAACCTAATTTTAACTAACACAAGTCAACATGAAAACTCAACACTATATAAAATTCCTTTGGCTGGTCGCAGCAATACTTTTTAATAGTAATCAAGCAAATGCCCAAAGCTGTAACTCTATAATCGACGTCGATTTTAATAATTGGAATAACAGACGATACTCTATTTCTGATATAAAGAATGATTTTAATAACAAAGTAAAGCCATGGACCGCATCTAGTTACAGGGGGGTAGAAGGTCCCGGCGCAGCAAGTAACCTGATAGAAGATACTCCGCAGGAAACCAGAATCGTAGATGGTACTTTACGGGCGGAATATTTAAAGAATGATGCTTCAGGCAGATCAGGCGGTTTTCTATTTGATCCCTATTTTGATGGAGTCGAAGAGGCATATTTAGAATATAAAGTAAAGTTTGATGATAATTTCTTTTGGGCTACTGGTGGCAAACTACCGGGACTTGGAGGATCTATCCGTGGTATTAATAGTGAAACCGAAGGTCGCGGTTCCATTCCATCCGGATGTAGTTATAACACAGACGGATGGTCCGCACGCCTTATGTGGAGAAGAAACAGAGCACAAACTAATGCCCCTTACCTGATTCTGTATAGCTATTTTGCGGAAAAAGAAAACGGACAACCCAGAGAAGATGGAGACTGTGGAGATGGAAAAAGAATTTTCTCTAACCTGCAGGACAATAAGTGGTATACCATAAGGCAGTATATCAAAATGAATACTCCCGGACAAAGAAACGGTACAGTTGTTATGTGGATCGATGGAGAAGAAACCTATCGCGATAACAACGCTAAGATTCGTAACTCAGGAAAAAGCAGCCTAAAAATCAATGCCCTGATCATGAACACTTATCGCGGCGGGAGCAGAACGGACCCTGTTTGGCATTCTCCAAGAACGGAATATACCTTTTTTGATGATTTTAAGGTTTGGACCGGATGCTCAAATCCTCCTGGAGGTGGAGATAACAAAGCTCCTACGGTATCGTTTAAAACACCAGCCGGCAATTTAAATGTTGATGAAGGGTATACTTCATTAAAAGTTGAAGCCACAGCTAATGATAGTGACGGATCGGTAGATAATGTAAAATTATTTGTGGATAACAATTTGATCAGACAAGAGAAAGTTCCACCATATGAATGGGGACATTCCAGTTTTCCAAACGAGCTCCTCAATCTCCCAGTGGGGAATCACACTTTTAAAGTAGTTGCTACGGATAATGATGGAGCTACTTCTCAGGATACATTTACTTTAACTGTAAAAGCTCAATCTCAAGGACCATCTGTTACTTTTACACAGCCATCTGCAAATTTTACAGTACAACAAGGTTATGATCTTACAGTTGTAGCATCAGCTTCAGACCCTGATGGTAGTGTTAGTAATCTAAAACTTTTTGTAAACAATAATCTAATACGACAAGAAAGCTACGCTCCTTATGAGTGGGGACATGCCGGTTCACCCAATCCTGAAGAGGTAAATAATATGCCAGTTGGAAATCACACGTTTAAGGTTGTTGCTACGGATAATGATGGTAATACAGCTCAGGACACTTTTACATTAACAGTTACAACTGATGATGGAAACACAGGAGGAAATACAACGTGTGCTTTTGGAACGCCAATAGCTTCAGGAATAGAAGCAATGAATAATGTGTCATATAGCTATGTTAATATTTTGGGTAATGGAGGTCCCAGCCTCAGTAACTTTAGAGAGTTTTCAATAAACTGGGATCCAACCTATAATGGACTATATCAATTTGCCATAAATACTAATAATGGTTCACCTTCTTGGTATGTCAATTTTAGTGATTCGATGGATTACCAGCTTAAAAATGCCAATCCAGAAGTTACACTCAGAAATACTGGTTTCACAGGTCTGGATGGAACATACTGGGTGACTAAGGACAACAATAATCTTGTGCTGGTGTCCAAGGATAAAAATTTTACAATTTACTTTAGTAATAATGCTACTCCTACTGACTGTCAGGAACAAGCATCATATAGTGATATTTCTGAAAATTACATTGAATTGAAAGGATATCCCAACCCTGCTAAGGAAACTTTTATACTAAGAGATATTAATACTTCTGCATACCATATAAATGTATATAATTTTAGTGGTCAAAAAGTATACTCAGAACGTATTGAAAACAAAGACGTAAAAGATCTCACCCTACCTGTACACGATCTCCCTAAGGGAATGTACTTTATTAAAATACTTAGTAAAGACAAACAAATCCTGAAATCAAAATTCATCAAAGAATAAATATTTGTAACTAACACTTAAACACAGACTCATTATGAAAACTCCAATTAGCGGGAGAAGGATAGCATTACTGCTATCCTTTATCTCCCTGGCTTTCTTTTTGCCCCAATTAAACTACGGGCAAATCAAATTAGAACAAGAAATTAAGGTTACTGATATTGCCCTGCAATTTGACGGCAGGAAAGTAGGAAGAAACGCTCCTAATAATAATAATGGCTACGACTACTTTTTTGGAAACAGAATATCCGCTCACGGAGACTGTATAAGAAAATATAAGGATTACATCTTTTTGACATGGTACAAAGGTGGTAAAAGTAATAGACAGGTAATGCTATCCAGATATAATCTAAAAACCAAAAAAGTAAAAACGATACAATTCCCTCATAAACATACAGGTCTTAATGGGAATTGGTGGATAGGAGAATCTCATAACACCATAGCTATCGGTATTAGCCCAAAAGACGGCACTATTCATATGCTTTATGACATGCATTCCTACAATAATTCCGGTTTTTCAAGGAATGACTATTTCAGATACTCTTATTCTAAGAAGAATGCAGCCACTGTTTCTGATGAAGATTTTAAACTCAATATTTTTATCAAAGACGGCACTAATGATTACACACACGTTAGCCTAAACGGATCTACTGATCCTCAGCAGTTTGAGAATTTAACGTACCCGGAATTTTTTCTGAATGAAGATAATGACCTATTATTTTATATGCGTAGAGGAGGTAATGATAATGGAGCTTACGTTTTTGCAAAGTATAATGCTGCTACTTCTAAATGGGATAAACTACATCAATTTAATCACTTAAATGCTAAAAGGTATGGTCAACCTTATAATTGGGGACTGTACGGCAGTATGAAATACATAAACGGTAAACTCCGGGTAGGTTTTCAGAGAAGAAGTGCCAATAAAAATGATAAGTATCAATACCAAAACGGGTTTTATTATGGGTATTCAGATGATCAAAGTGGACAAAGTAACTGGAAAGATCACACCGGTAAATCTATAACTATACCTTTTGCTAATGCTGATTTATTAAAAATTTCAGAGCCAGGAAACCTTGTTGCTGCAACCGGTAAAGATCAGGTATATATAGTAGGTGGATTTGATTGGACGGTTACAGAACGCGGTGATATACATATAATTGGTAAAGTCAAGGACAAAAAAAACAATATAACAAAAAATGTACATACCTATAAACCCTCAGGCAGATCAAACTTTATTACTTCTACCGATTTTACAGGTGCAGATCAATTATACACCTATAAAAATGATATTTACATTATTGGTCTTCAAAATGGACGCGCTTACGTGGAAAAAGCTATAGGTGGGAAAAATAATTTTAGAAGAGTTTACTCTTCAACAAGTGGTAAAAAATTCAGACATGGTGTCCCTTATATAGCAGATGGTAAGTTGTATTACTATATGATGGAAGATAAATCCGGTGACGCACAACCGCTTTATCTTCAAATTATTGATTTAGGATTAAATGAAAATACTGAAAATAAGAAGCCTACAGTATCCATAACAAGTCCTTCAGCTAATAATTATACTGTAGGTACGGACTTAGCTGTTAATATTAACGCCAATGATCCAGATGGTACCATTACCAAACACCAAGTATTTGTTAATGGTAACTTAGTCGATACAGATAGAACAAACTATACACCTCACCCTCTACCGAATGTTCAAGCAGGTAATTACAATATAAAAGTTGTTGTCACCGATAATGATGGTGCATCTGCACAAGACACAAAATCATTTACAGTAGGATCTGATTATACCAGAGATAATTGTTTGGCGATTGAAAGAAATGGTGTAGTAGCAGTCGAGGCTGAAAATTTTGTAGATCAAAATAAAACTTCCAAAAGAAAATGGTATGTACAGGATGGTAATACCAATACGCCAAACCCTGATCCGGATGGACCTCACACCGGATCATCGAGCAGTAACAAGTACGTAGAAATTCTTCCAGACACAAGAGTTACACACGATGACCCTATAATAAGAGGTGAAAACTTTTCTGAAAATCCGGGTGAGTTAGGTGTATTAAGCTATAAAATCAAATTCAACAATCCGGGAAGATATTATGTTTGGGTAAGAGCCTACTCGTCTGGTAGCGAAGACAATGGTATTCACGTTGGTCTTAATGGTAATTGGCCAAATTCAGGAAAAAAGATGCAATGGTGCCAAGGAAGAAATCAATGGACTTGGGAGAGCAAGCAAAGAACAGATGCCAATCATTGTGGTGAAGAAAGAAAAATATATCTGGATATTCCTTCAGCAGGGATTCATACAGTTTCATTTTCTATGCGAGAAGATGGTTTTGAGTTCGATAAATTTGTTCTTTCTAAACAATACACTAAACCTAGTGGCAATGGACCCGCAACAGAACTTGGAGATTGTGGCGATGATGGAGGCGACAATAATAGCACTGCTGTTATATCTGGTGAAAGAAAAAAATGGCATAAAGTAACCTTAACTTTTGATGGTCCCAATACCTCTGAAACTGCTAGTGACAACCCTTTTTTAAATTACAGACTTAATGTAACCTTTACACATCAAAGTGGTTCACCTAAATACGTTGTTCCGGGTTACTACGCCGCTGATGGTAATGCTGCTCAGACATCTGCATCTAGCGGTAATAAATGGAAAGTTCATTTTGCACCGGATAAAACCGGACAGTGGAACTATAAAGTATCCTTTAGAAAAGGTAATAATGTTGCTGTTAATGATGATACTAATGCCGGTACAGTAGCAGGCTTTATGGATGGAGAAACGGGCTCTTTCAATATTAGCGCCTCGGATAAAACAGGTAGAGATTTCAGAGCCAAAGGGCGTTTACAATATGTAGGTGAACATTACTTACGCTTTGCTGAGACAGGAGACTATATGATTAAACAAGGACCTGACTCGCCTGAGAACTTATTTGCTTATGATGATTTTGATAATACTCCAAATACAGGTAATCGAAGAAAGAATTTCAATCCACATAAAGGTGACTGGAAATCTGGTGATCCTACCTGGAAAAGTGGAAAAGGTAAAGGATTAATCGGAGCAGTAAATTATATTGCTAGCGAAGGCTTAAATTCCATGTCATTTTTAACCATGAATATTAACGGAGATGATGAAAATGTGTACCCTTACACAGCCAGTAATCAGCGTTCGCGTATGGATGTATCAAAGCTGGCACAATGGGCTATTGTTATTGAACATATGCAAAAGAATGGGATATTTGCTCACTTCAAAACTCAGGAAACAGAAAATGAAATGCTCTTGGATAATGGTAATGTTGGCACACAACGCAAACTGTATTACAGAGAGCTTATAGCAAGATTTGGTCATAACTTAGCGCTTAACTGGAATTTAGGTGAAGAGAATGGGATCTTTGGTAATACCAACCAGAATACAGCTCAGAGAAGAGCGATGACCCGATATTTTTGGAATAACGATCCGTATCGTCATCATATTGTGATTCATAATGCCGTTGCTCTACAACCAGACGATTTGCTAGGAAACACTTCAAATCTTACAGGATACTCTCTTCAAACGAATAAATCAGATTTTAGAACAGTATTCTCTAGTGTAAAAGAATGGATAGATAAATCCAGAAACGCAGGAAAGAAATGGGCCGTAGCCTGCGACGAGCCTGGTGATGCAGCTCACGCAATAAGACCAGATGGTAATGCAGCAAACTCCCATACAGATGGCAGAAAAAATGCTCTTTGGGGAACCTTATTAGCCGGCGGATGGGGTAATGAATGGTATTTTGGATATCAACATGACCATTCTGACCTTTCTTTACAAGACTTTAGAAGTAGAGATAAGTGGTGGGATTATACCAGGTATGCTATTCAATTCTTTGAACTAGCAGATTTACCGCTTACGGAAATGAGAAATAACAATGGCTTATCATCCAATGCCAATGATTATTGTTTTGCAAAGCCAGGAGAAGCTTATGTTGTATATCTAAAAAATGGAGGAACAACAAATCTTAATCTTAATGATCAATCAGGATCATATCAAATAAAATGGTACGATCCCCGTAATGGAGGAAATCTTAAAAACGGCTCAAAAATTTCAGTAAATGGAGGAGGCAATAGATCCTTAGGTACACCCCCTGATAATGCTACTAAAGATTGGGTCATATTAATTACAAAAGCGGATGGTGACAGCGGTGAAAACGCATCCCCAGCAATTTCATTTGCATCACCAACCGCTAATATTTCAATTGATGAAGGATATGATAGTTTAGAAGTTATTGTCAATGCAACTGATAGTGATGGAACGATTGGTAATGTGAGATTGTACATTGATGGAAATTTTATTCGACAAGAAAACATTACTCCATATACCTGGGGTCAAGGTAATAATACCAATGAGTTATTGGGCCTATCCGTTGGAGAACATATCATCAAAGCAGAAGCTACTGATAATGATGGAGCTGTGACCACTAAAACAATTACATTGACAGTTAATGCTATAAATAATAATCAAGCACCTCTAGTATCATTTGCTACACCCTCAGGAAACTTAACCGTACAACAAGGATATGATCTTGAGGTAGTGGCTGATGCATCTGATAATGATGGTACAATCAGTAGTGTAAAACTCTTTATTGATAATCAGCTTATACGACAAGAAAACTTTGCCCCATATGAATGGGGACATGATGGATCTCCCAATCCTCTTGAAGTTAATAATTTACCTGTTGGATCTCATGTTTTTAAAATTGTAGCGACAGATAATGAAGGTAAAACTGCCCAGGATACTTTTACATTAACCGTTCAATCAAGCAATGGAAGTGATAACAACTGTGATTTTGGCACTCCTTCTAGCTCCGGATTACCGGTACTAGATAACATTTCCTATTCCTATGTACATGTTTTAGGAACAGACGGTCCTGATCTCAGTAATTTTAGAGAATTCTCTATTAACTGGGACCCTACTTATAATGGTCTGTATAAATTTGCCTTAAATACAAATGACGGAGTTCCTGATTACTATGTAGATTTCAGTGAAACGATGACTCATCAACTATCTGCGGCCAATCCTGAAGTTACATTAAGTAACACTGGCTTTAACGGTCTGGATGGATCCTATTGGATAACTTTAGATAGCGATAATCTTGTATTGGTCTCTAAAAACACGGATTGTGTACTTTACTTTAGCAACTCTTCAATTTTCCCTGCCTGTAACAAGATATTGAATAGTTTTTCTAGAGAAGAAAACGATATCAAACTGCATCCTAATCCTGTAACAGATAATACAATTTATGTTAATGGACTCTATGCTGAGAATACCGTATTGGAAATTATTGATCTTAGAGGCGTTATCATAAAACAGTTTACAGCAAAAGAAAATTCTGCAGTGATAGATATTTCAGAACTGCCATCTGGCTCCTATTTTATTAAAGCCAGAGGATATAAATCAACTTCATCCAAACTATTCGTGAAAAAATAGTCTGTTTTAAGATAAACTTATGAAGTTCAAATCTCTCTTCTTTAGAGAGGTTTGGCTTTTCAGAATAAATGAAGAGACAAAAACTTTTAAGCTCACGAACTAAATTCATTAAAATTAAATAATAAACCTCTAAAACCGAACAAAATGAAAAAACACAGTCTTTTGATAACGTTGCTTTTATTGATTTGGGGTACCTCTAAATCAATAAGTCAACAGTTTAATTATGGAGAAGCTCTTCAAAAATCAATCTTATTTTATGAAGCTCAACAGTCCGGAAAGTTACCCAACTGGAATCGTATAAACTGGAGAGGTGACTCTGCTTTAGATGATGGATCTGATGTGGGTATAGACCTGACTGGAGGTTGGTACGACGCCGGGGATCATGTGAAATTTAATTTCCCTATGGCTTATTCTACAACAGTACTGGCTTGGGGCGCTATTGAGTTTAAAGATGCTTATGAAAATAGTGGACAAATGATTCACTTAAAAAACAATCTGCGCTTTGTGTGTGATTACCTTATGAAATGCCATACCGCACCTAATGAATTTTATGGACAGGTAGGTGATGGTAATGCTGATCACGCATGGTGGGGTTCTGCAGAGGTCATGCCCATGGAAAGACCTTCTTTTAAAATAGATGCAAGTAATCCGGGTTCTGACCTAGCTGGTGAAACTGCTGCTGCTCTAGCCGCAGCGAGTATTGTTTTTAAAGATAGTGATCCTGCGTACAGTAATCTTTTAATTTCTCATGCTGAAGAATTATATAATTTTGCTGATACCTACAGAGGAAAATATTCTGATGCAATAACTAATGCTGCTTCGTTTTATAATTCATGGAGCGGGTATAATGATGAATTAGTTTGGGGAGCTGCCTGGCTTTACAGAGCCACAAATAAAACCGAATATTTAACCAAGGCAGAAAACTATTATGAAAATATAGGTAACGAAGGTCAATCTAGTTTTAAAGCCTATAAATGGGGACTTGCCTGGGATGATAAATCCTATGGTTGCTATGTTCTTTTAGCGGAGCTAACAGCTAAGAATAAATATAAAACTGATGCTGAAAGACATTTGGACTTTTGGACGTCAGGTTTTAATGGAGAAAGAATTACTTATAGCCCAGGGGGACAAGCACACCTGACCGAGTGGGGTTCACTAAGACATTCAAGCAATACTGCCTTTTTAGCCTTAGTATACAGCGATAAAGTTGCCACGTCAGCGACAAACAAAATTAAGTACCATGATTTTGCTGTAAACCAAATTAATTATGCTCTAGGAGATAATCCAATCAATAGGAGCTTTATGGTCGGATTCGGTAATAATCCTGCTTACAACCCCCATCATAGAACAGCACACGGAGCCTGGGCTAATAGTTTAATAAAAGATCCATTAGAGCCTAGTCATGTATTATACGGTGCTCTTGTAGGAGGACCTGGGCAACCCAATGATCAATTTGTAGATGATCGTGGAGATTATAGAGCCAATGAAGTAGCTTGTGATTATAACTCTGGATTAACAGGTGCTTTAGCAAGACTTTATGCTGAATATGGAGGAAATCCGATACCCAATTTCGTAGTCAATGAGCAGCCTAATAGAGATGAACTTAGAACATTAGCTAAATTTAATAGTGATAATAATTCAGGTAGTACGGTAAGTATTCGTTTTCAAAATAGGACTGCATGGCCGTCCAGATTTACTGATAAAATCTCATTACGTTATTTCTTTAATATTTCCGAAGCCGTAGCACAGGGATATTCTATTAACGATTATGAAGTGAAGCTTGGTTACTCTCAGGGAACATCATCTATAGTAGTGAAAGTATGGGATGATGCTGAGCATATTTACTACGCTGATATTTCGTTAGAAGGAGATCGCATTGCTCCACAAGGTGACCCACAATTCAGAAGAGAAGTTCAAATTAATATTCAGGCAAAAAACGGTGCACCTTATGATAAAACAAATGACTGGTCTGCAAATGGTTTAGCAAGTGGAAGTTCTCATATTTTAAGCCCTAATATTCCAGTCTATGATAACAATGTATTAGTCTTTGGCCAAACACCTGATGAAGGTAATACACCAATAGCTCAATTTACTGCCTCAACCTTATCTGGTATCGCCCCGCTTGAAGTTTTATTTGACGGGTCTGCCTCAACTGATCCCAATGGGGATGTATTAAGCTACAATTGGAATTTTGATAACGGACAATCCTCTACAGAAATAAATCCTTCAGTTACCTTCACTGAACCTGGTACATACAATGTTACGCTAGTAGTGAGTGATGGAACCAACACATCCTCTGCAGCCACTAAAACGATCGAAGTTCAAGAGGTTATGCAAAACAATCCTCCTGTGGTAAATATCACTACTCCTTCTGAGACTAATATTACGCTAACCGAAGGATACACTGGCTTAAGTGTAGAAGCTTCTGCATCCGATAATGATGGATCTGTAAGTAATGTAAAATTATTTATCAATGACCAACTTATAAGACAGGACAATAGTGCACCTTATACCTGGGGACAAGGAAATAATAATAGCGAATTACTTAATCTTACGGAAGGAACCTATATAATAAAAGTAGTAGCCACAGATAATGAAGGCGCTACAGCCCAGGATACTTTTACACTCATAGTTGAAAAAGCAGTTTCAACAGCTCCATCAGTATCTTTTATTAGTCCCTCCACTCCTCTCCTTACTGTAATAGAAGGATATGATCTTACTGTAGAAGCATTAGCATCAGACCAGGATGGTACTATTAATGATTTAAAACTATATATCAATGATCAGTTTATTAGACAAGAACACTTTGCTCCTTATGAATGGGGAAACGATGGGTCTCCAAACCCACAAGAAGTAAATAATTTACCAGTAGGTACTCATACCTTTAAAGTTATCGCTACTGATAATGATGGTAATACTGCTCAGGATACATTCACATTAACAGTACAACGTGATGGTGATGATGGAGGCTGTATATTTGGAACACCAATCAATACAGGTATCAGTACTATCCATAAATCATTTAAAAATGTCCATGTTTTAGGATCTGGATTTTCTTTTGATAACTTTAGAGACTTTACAATCAATTGGGATCTGGAGAATAAAGGACTTTATCAGTTCTCCTTTAACACTACAAACGGTTTACCTGATTGGTATGTAAACTTTAGTAATACGATGTCATATCAGTTAACAAACGCTAGCCCTGAAATTTCTTTATCAAATACTGGTATTGCAGGTTTAGATGGAACCTACTGGGTAACTATTGACAATGGTAATTTTGTAATGGTATCCAAGGATAGGAATTTTACCATTTATTTTAGTAATGCCATAACTGCTCCTGACTGTGGTATCAAATTAAATGATCTTGACGATGTATCTATAAAGTTATTTCCTAACCCTGTTAAGAATACAATCACAATATCTGATATTCCTCAATCCCATGAACTCAATGTTTATGATCTGCTAGGAACTAAAGTTATGAGTCAGAAACTTAATGGAAAAGAAAATCAACTCTCTTATGATATATCTAATTTAGCAGAGGGTATGTATATCGTAAAGGTAATGACAAAGTCAAAAAAAGTAATTCAACTCAATTTTCTCAAAAATTAGATGTTTTCATCTAAATTTAAAAAGTCCTGAAGCATATGCTTCAGGACTTTTTTCTTTTGCAATAGGTTTTAAACTTTTTAATTTAGGGGTTATTTCCCCTCTAAGTAATTTAAGAAGATAAATTTTTGGTAAAAGCTTAGTCTTATTTGTAACACCTAGAAAGCATAGTAACTATAGTATATTCATTAAGACAAAACCCTCTAAAAACTACAGGTAAAACACAAATTTTTTACTGATATTCAACAGATTACAATTCTGTTATGGTTTTTAGATTATCTTTAAGTAGTAGTTGATCTATTCACCAATCATCTTTATTCATGAAACGCTTTTTTGCTCTCTTTCTAATAGCAGCAATAATTTTAGCCATTGTAATTTTTTTTACAAATCCACAGCTATTGGATAAAGTGTGGTTATGGCTTATTGGTTTTGCAGGAAGCATTATAGGTTTTTTCAGAAATATTTTTGATCAGCTCAAAGGTGCTTTCGAAAAAGAAGGTAAGCCAGAGTCGGTAACACCAACAACTTCAATTAGTGCTAAAAGCGAAATTTCAGAAGCTGAGCAGAAACTCGATGACCTTAAAAAAGAAATTGAAAAAAAGGAAGAGCTCTTAAAAAATAACACTCCTTTTTTAGGTACGACAATACATTTGATTAGGTATACTTATGATGAAAATACCACTTTAGGCCTATTATATGTCAGAGGTAAATTTACAGCATATACTTTAGAGGATACTTATCGAGAAAAAAAGATTAAAGGAAAAACCAGAATTCCCTCAGGAACATACAAAATTGGCTTTAGAGAAGATAGCTCTCCTCCTTCTCCACTCACAGAAAAATATAGAAACAGATCTGAACTAAAAGATTTTTTTACACATCACCTTGAAGTTAAAGATGTAGAAAACTTCAACTTTATTTATATCCATATAGGGAATGATCATGGAGACACTGATGGCTGCATACTCATTGCAGATGGAATCTATGCATTATCCCTTGAAAAGAAGATCCTAAGTTCAGTAAAGGCTTACACCAGGTTTTATAAGCATATTCAAGCCTTGCTTCAAGGAGGAGAAGAAGTAAGGATAGTTATACTTGATGAAGACTGGTTAGAAAAATTAGAAATAAACAACTTAAACTCATAGTCACTATGCAAGACGATGACTTATTACATAAAAATGAAGAATCTAAATTTAGTTCTTCTCGCAAAAAAAATGATCTTACTGATGGAGATTATAAGAAATTCTTTTTTAGGCATGCAGCTATTTTAACCTGGATACTTTTTGGTTTAGGATTGGTCTCTGCATTTTTAATATTCTTAATAACCAAAGACCCTTTTAAATCCGCAGCGGTAATATTCTTATTGATATGGCTTGTTGTATTTCTAAGGTATTTTCTCTGGGCAGTATATCATTATAATGTAAATTATGGATATACAATTAGAGATTGGGAAAAAATTGAAGATGCTAAGAGAAGGCTTAAAAATGGAGAAGTAGTTCTACAGAGCGAATTAGAAGAACCTAAATTTAATCCGTATAGAAGTCAAACCTTTGGTGTTCCTCCCGGTACGGTTAGAGGGATGTTAGCTTTTACACTTTTATTTGGTGCTATAGCAATTTTAATATCCAGTATGGGTATGGAGCAAGGCCTTCTAGAAAATCCTACACTACGCTATCAGTTTGAGTTTTTTGAAACTGCTTTTTTGATGATGATGGCCTTTTACTTTGGTGATAAATCCCTAAGGTTTCTACAAACACGTTGGAGAGATGATAAATCAACAACCAACGATTCCCAAGACACAGATAGTACTGAGGATATAATTGCCAAACATTCGAATAAGAATACTTCTATTCCTAAAAAGACAAACCTTTCAGGACCTTTAAAAACAGAGGATGAGCAATTTTTAATGGAAGATGAGGCTTTTTCTGAAAGAGAAGGCTTACCCAATAAGACGTCCGATTTGTCCTTATTAAAGAATACATTAAACACTTTTACCGCTGAAACTATAGCTTCTCCTGAAACAGAATCTGCAGTGGTTGACGATCTGGATATGATTGCAAAGTTCGGTGAGGATGGACAGGGCCATAGGGATTATCCCTCGATCCCCATAATAGATGCCGGACACGGTGGTGTTATCGATGGAGTATATACTACCGGAAAAAGAAAGCGATATAAGTTCAAAGGTACTGAAGATGAGTTTGAAATTCTTGAAGGTGTGATCAATAGAAAGATTGCCAAAAAACTTATCACTAAACTTGAAGAAAATGGTTTACCCTACTATAGCCTTAACGTTTTTGAGGATGATGATCTTCCATTGAACGAGCGTGTTGCAGAGGCTAACAGAATGTATGCTAAAGATAAATCCTTATATTACTTATCGCTACATAGTAATGCTGCCTCTCCATCTCTACAGGGTAAAGGTACCACCGCAAATGGTATTGAGATATGGACTAGTGTTAACGAAACACCAAGTGATCAATTAGCTAGAATTGCCAAAAGAGAATATCAAAAATTCTTTAATGGTAAATTTAAATTCAGAGGTTTAAAAGAAAAGAACCTGTATGTTTTAAAAAATACGCGATGTCCTGCTATGCTTATTGAAAATCTATTTTTTGACAACTATCAGGAAGCAAAGTATTTGATGTCTGATGAAGGTCAGGATGAACTTGCAGAATGCCTGTTCAATGTAGTAAAAAGTATATTATACTACTATGAGGACTAAACTTATCTACATATTAATCTTTATAGCTACTATGGTCCTGCTCTTCTCTTGTAAAAAAGATAACAGAGCTCTGGTTGTGGGTAAAATACAAGCTGCGTCAAAATTAGCTACAACTGAATTCACGGTAGATAAAATTGTTCATGGCACTAAAACAAAAAAACTATTTTGGGTAGTTAAGCTAAATGAAGCTCGATTTTTAGCCTATTCTAAAGCACTTATAAAAACCGGCATTGATTTAAATAAACTAAAACCAGAAGATATAATCATTGACGGTGAAAGTATTCAACTAAAGCTTCCTGAAGTGGAAGTACTTAATTTTTCCTATCCTCCACGAGAGTTTAAACTGGACGAAGAAATTACTGACAATAAATTTCTTAATGTCATCTCCCTTGAAGATCAGGAAGAATTTTTCAGAAGAGCTGAATTAGATATTAGAAACAATCTGGAGTTTATGGGACTGGTAGAAACAACACAGCAACATACAAGAACATTACTAACCGGGTTATTAAAGTCTCTGGGGTACACAGAAATTTATATCAGTTTTGTAAATAATAATCTCATTATAGATAAAGTCAACCTTAATCCTGAAACCACAGAATAATGTTTTTGAGTTTTTTTTCAAAATATGGTAAGTTATTACTTGATATCCTGATTATAGGAGCAATTATATTCGTGGTTATATTACTAAACCCATGGAATCTCTTTGGTGGCGGTATAAAACTTCAAAATACTGCTAACAATGTTACCGCTATAAAAGAAATTGGTCAGTTGATAACTGCTGAGTATTACGGAGAAGCAATTGCTACTTATGACCAATCCGTTTTAAAGCTAATCGAAGAAGAAGACATCAGTGATCAGGCTAATGATATCTTTAGAGATATGAAACAATACGCGCTGGATGTTCATTTAGAAGGCTTAAAAGAAAAAGAAGTTATTGGCGAGGTACAGGAAGAAAAGAAAAAGGGATTCTTTTCTTTTAATTGGTTACCCTGGGTTTCAAAACCTAAAAAAGAGTTCAAAGAAAAACTGGAACAAATCTCTGAAGCTGACTCAATGTTTTATTATAAACCACTAAGTCCAGAGATTCTAGGCTTTTATTTCGATAAAAGAGCACCAAAGTCTGCGGATAAAAACACATATCGAAATCTACTTTGGTCACTTTTCCAGGAAGTAAAAGCAAAAAGTCAGGAGTTAAATGATGCTGCTTTTAACGAGTACATGTTAAGTGATTTACCCATTAAGGAAGGTAAAGTCTTTTCAGAATTTCACTATAACATAAAAAAGAAAGATAAGGATATTAAAAAAGAGCTTAAAACTGATTTAGCTATTATAGGAAGAGGATGGGTTAAGGCAGGTATAGATTTTGGAGAACTTAATGATCAAAATTTTGTTTATGACGAAGACCATCAGATCGTACATATTTATGGAGTCTATCCTAAAATAATATCCAAAGATATTAATCCCTGGTTCATCCCTGAAAAACAGATTCCCGGCTTTCAAATTCTGGAATCACGAAATGCCAATTTTGAACATGCAAAAGTGGTGAAACAGTACTGCATTGACAAACTGGAAAAAATGGCTTTAGAAGCAGGAATTATTGAACAGGCAGAAAGACAAAGCAAAGAAACCATTAAGAATTTTATTTCTCTGTTAACCGGAAACGAAATTAAGGAAGTACATTTCCATAATGATCCAATTACCAGAATTACTAATCGAATTTTTGATGATCGATACGTAAGTTTTGAAGAAGCTAAACTACTTGACTCTATTATTCCTGCTGAAATTCTTCATATTCTATCGATGGACACTGCAAGCGAGCAATGGCTATCCAATCAAAAAAATAAAGATTTGAAAGAGGCTCGCCTTAAAAACATTATTACTGCTCTAAAAAATTCCTATTATAAAAGGAAACCAAATACGTATAACAGACTGTCCTATTTAACCACAAAAATTGTTGCTGATAGTATTTTAACTGAAGAAGAAGTAAATCATATTATAAAAGAAAAGTGGTCAATTACTAAAATCCTCAATGAAACTATGGATGATACGCTTAGTCTTACCTTCAATACCTGGTATGCAGACAGTACTTTAGCTTTTATTACGGATTATAATAAGATGATATCTGCGATTGATAATGGAATCAAGGTTTATGGCAATACCGTTACAGACACTATTGTTCCTCTAAATTTTGTAGTTGATTCTACTTCCGCTAATAAATATTTAACCTCAGGAGCCTATGAAGATAGCATTAAGTATACTATTGTTAAAGATACAGGAGATACACAAAGGGTAATTAATGAACTTAGGTATCCAATAAATATAAGTAAAGACTGGAGAGAAAAACTTAAAACAAAAAAGGGTTACTTCACCAGAAAGGAAATTAAGAATTCTTCCATCAAAAGTGACTCTATAGCTAAGCTGGTTAAAAACCTCAACACCTTGAATAAATATCCATATTTTCAGATTGACTGTTCTTCTTTAGATGTCAAAAAGCAGGATGATACATGGGTATTTAAAACAAATACATGTTTTAAGAATGAAGAACAAAAAGCTGTATTAGAGTATATTTTAAACTACTATATTAAAGAAGTAGAAGAGTTTACCTGGTTTAGTGACTCCAGTAAAAAAATAAAAAACAATGTAAAAAACTCAAACATATCAAATAATATTAAAGACTTGAAAGATCTTTTTTGATCAAAAAAATTCCAGAGTGATCAAATCACCCCGGAATCTTTTTAATTTCCCTTCTTTAATTTTAATTCTCCTTTACTAATTAGTCAGGACAATTTAATAGAACATCGGCATACTCTACAGCATAAGCTGTTTCTTCAGTACATTCTAAATCACGATATTCTTCTATCGCATCTTTTGCTGCTTGACATTTGTCTGCATCTTCACGATCATCGTCATAAGCTGCATAAGTTTGTTCTACCGCAGTTTCTAAAGTTCCCTCAGCAGTTTCACATGCTACGTCTTCAATATCATCATCATCACAAGAGGTAAAACCTAATGATAATAATAATACTCCCGCTGCTAATACAGTCTTTTTCATAAATAATTGCTTTTAAGGTTAAATTTTGTTCATTGTAAAATTACTGATAGTGAAAGAAGTGTATGTGCGGTAATGAAAAGAATGTGTGCGCTTATAAAAATAACTTTAGTTTATTAAATTAGTAATTATTTCAATCTTTTAATTACTGATGCAGACCAATCCTCAGCTTCTCGTCCAAAACATTCTAATATAGCATCAACACCCAGTACGCTTCCTTTACAATAACGACCGATCATACATAAAGATGAATTATGCACTGTATCATAGGATTCGAAAATTCTTGCATCTTTGGATGTTTTAAAACCTAAATTAGCGGAAACTGGGATCAAAGCTCCTTTTTCAATTAAATTTATAAAGAGTGGTGATGCTATATCTTTAGCAAGAGGACTACCTAAAACAGAGTCAATCATAACTTTAGCATTTTTAGTAGATGTATTATTATGCATACTCCACCCCTCTTTTGTAACTTCTATAGAAGGATTTTTAGCAAAAGTGAAATCAAGCATTCCCATGTCTGAAAGCGCTATTAGTTGTGTAATAGAGTCTACAGGTGGACCAAATGTATAGCGCTTTGAATTTTCATCAAGTTCTACTACTTTTTCCATTATTTTATCAGGTAAGTCGCAATGTGAAAATAAAGCATACATAGTAGGTTGAAGATGTCTCCATACTTGCATGGCCATATAATCCAGAGAAATTTCTGTCAAATTATGTGCCATCAGAACAGTTTGCTCCATATAGACTTTACAATCCAGATCAGTATCTAAAATGAGTTCATGCTTATGACTCATATCTTTAAACCAGGTAAATAGTATTTTTCTAATCTCGATTTTAGTACTACTACTTTTTCTAAAACATTCATTTTTTTCAAAGTACAAGTCTACGACTATCTCTATCATACTATATAGAAACTCCTCTACAAAAGATTCATCTTTTACATCTTGTATCAGATTTCCAATCTTTTCTTTAAATGATGTCTTGACATCTTCTCCCGGATCAAAAATTTTATCTATCTCAGTGGTATAAGGTTTAGGAACCGGAGGTAAACCATCTGGAGAATACGGTGTAATATGAAAAGATTTAGAATTATAACACTCATATTTACAAAAAGGACTGTCCCCTGAATCGATAAAATAACCAAACTTAAAAGCAAATAATCGAATCACGTCAATCATCGCTAATCCCATACCTCTAATGGCTATATTCTTTGCATCAATTTTATGTAACCTATCTTCATCATAAGGGTTTTTAACGAAGTCCAGACTATATTTATTTGCCAGAAGCTGCCAGCACTTCGTTTCTTCTGATAGTGATACTGGTTGATGTCCTACTGTTACTAAGCATTCATCTACTGTATACTGTTTATTAGTAGTAGATTGCAAAACTACAGCTTTACCTATGGATAAAACTTTAACAATTCTCTCCTTATAAAGAGTCAAGACCTCTTGCTGTATAAGAGGTTGTGCAATAGACTGGAAACGTTCTGATAAATATCTTCCCATAACAGATCTGGGAGGAAAAGTTAGAATATTGGTTTTTTGATAAAAATTATGCTGCTCTGCCCACTCATTAAAAGAAGGGAATTTGGGAATTTCTATTCCTTCTATCTCTATTGAATGTCTTTCTTTAAGTTCTGAAAGATGCTGAACTGATATATTAATCCAATTAGCTTCATTCTGGTTAATTTTCCAAACTTGTCCGGCACCTGGATCTTTACAATCATCAAAAATAAGTATGGATGGTATTTTTTTAATAAGTGGCTGTGATAACTGAATCACCAAGCATTCTAAGGAGTATAATCCTCTGGGGCCACAACCTAAAATTGCTATTTTTTTTCTGGCATTATCAACTTTATTGTTCATTAAAATTCAAAGTTTTTTTGAAATCCCAGTTCTTAATTTAACAGGCTTGTTTCTTGATCCGCTAGACAGTCAAAACACTTCTTTAAACCATTTTGGAGTTCCAGGTCTTCACAACCTTTAAGTAAAATTTCTTTAATAGGTCTTTCTATAATTATATTGTGATATTCTACAGCAATACTATCTAACTGGTCCCTTCTGTATTTTAGTGTAGATATGATTTTGTCAGCATCCAGCTTTCTAATATTTAATGGCCAGGAATGAAATGCATCATCAATTTTCTTATCCGTTAAAGATTTTTGTAGAATCTTAGCTTGCTCCAAGAAAACTTCAGAGGAAGAACCTCTCAGAAAATACTCATCAAAATCACTCACTAAACCGGGGAGAAAATGAATATCTTTAGTAAAAGGTTGAACTTCCGGTAAGGTGTGTTTGTTAGCTATCAGTTTTGGTATGACACCTTCAAGATTAAAAAAGGCATTATCCCTATCCGTAGGTAGTGGAATCGCTATTTGCCTATCCGAGGTGTCTCTTAGAACCCAACCCCATTGTTTTGCATGTCTATCCCAATCGCCTATCAATATGTCAAACAATCTAGCTCTTATTAGTGAAGGTTTATCTACAGTAATTAACTCAGGATGCTTATTTTTTAATTTTAAAAGATCATCAGTATCAACAATCTCGGATACATCTTTTATACTAGTCCAATTTACTTTTCCTTCACTTTCGTATTCAA
>NZVW01000107.1 GCA_002697475.1 Aquimarina sp.
TAATTATCAAAACATTATAAGGTCATTCATCAATAAAAAATCATCATCAACTGATCCATCCCTGAAAGGCTAGTTTTAAATTTAAACGAAACCTTTCAGGAAAAAAGGTAGAATACTTCATACAAAAAGGGGTAAATACCTCTGGAAAGCACTCTTTTTTCATTGTATTTTTAGAATTCAGAAGAACTCTATTGTATACTCTTCTGCCTATTTATACTGACTTATAAAATAGTCCGAGATGAAAACAAGATTAAGAGATAAACTATTAACCATATCTGATCCTAACCAAAAACTAAGAACAAAACTTAGTTTCATAATACCAGGAGTCCTTTTAATTCTTGGCTTTGTATTATTGGTCATATTTTCCTTGTCTTCTGAGTCCTGGACAATGGTTTTGTCTACTATATCCATGGTTATGCTGGCTAGCTTTTCAGTAGGCGCACTAATTGGATTTATTTTTGGTATACCTAGAACCTTACAGGATAATAAGACCGAAGGAATTGTATCAAACAGTAATTTAGAACAGCTCTCTGACTGGTTAACAAAAATTATAGTGGGTGTCGGCTTAGTAGAGTCCAAAGAAGTTTTCAGTATTGTTAGCGCTCTGGCTGAGAAATTATCTTCGGGATTTTATAATTCTTCAGTGGGATATACTATAGTAGCTTGTACTTTAATTTTTTACTTTTTTGGAGGCTTTTTTATTAGTTATTTATGGAGTCGTATTCTATTAGAGCGAATTTTTCAGGAAAATATTGATACAGAAAAACGCATTGCCGCTTTAGAAGAGAACATAGCCGCTCTTGAAGAAAATAAAGACGCCCAAGATGAATTGAATGAATTACAATTAAAATATACTAAAGAGAATGCCTTTTCTGTGATAGATAAGAGTATCGGGGAGATTCAGGATCGTAAAAAATTAACTTCTATTTTTGATAAAGTTATCGGTATAGCTTATGAAAAATTGGACTACTCCACTATTAATGAATTAGCTAACGCTTATAATACTAAAATTGATATATCTGCACGTACTTGGGCAGATATTGCATTGGCCAACTTAAATTTATATAATACTACAAACAGCTCGATTTATTCTGACGGAGTAATTATTGCAAGTAATCAGGCTAATAAAATTTTAAAGGATTATGGTATACCTGCTATGGTAAAAATCTATTTAGGTCTGGTAGAATTTAAAAATGGTAAAGAAGAAAATAACCCTGAAAAAATAAGTAAGGCTAAAAAAGATATTAATACCATTATAGAACATATACAAAATGAAAATAGTATCATGGCTTATGAAGCTTATAATTATATGCTCAGAAATGATAACACTGCATTTTCAGAATTTAATCAGATATTCAGAACAGAATTTAAAGAACAATTTGACTTGCTTCAGGATAAATACAAAGAACATTTATCAAAATCTGCATAACCAGATAAAAAACAAAATGTAACTTTATAATCATCAGACTTCTTCCGGCAGCTAAATAACTGACTTACTTTACTTACCTTGCGTTTATTAATAATAGTCTTGATTTTATAAGTTAACCATGAGATTTATTACTCTTTTAACCGCATTATTAATCATTACACTATCTTCTTGTAAAGAAAAAAAAGAAGTAAACAAAATTACCAAAAATCAATATTTTGAAAAATATCAACTAACAAGAGATTGCTTAACAAAGGAGTTAGATTCCATTGCCAAACAAGATCTCATCAATGGTTTTGGTGTTGCTATTGTTAATGATCATGAGGTTTTATATACAAATGGTTTTGGGTATGCAGATAGAGAGAATCAAATAAAATATTCAGAACATACGGTACAACATATCGCTTCCGTTTCCAAAACGCTTATAGGTATTGCTTTGATGAAAGCACAAGAAATTGGGTATTTACATCTGGATGATCCAATTCAAAAATATTTGCCTTTTAATGTAATTCACCCCATTTACCCAAAAGATGCTATAACCATAAGACAACTGGCTACACACACATCTGGTATCAATGACGGCGAAAACTACCTGAATAATGCCTGGATAATTCTACCACATCAGAATTTAAAAAATGTAAACACTCATTATCCTTATCAGCGGTTGAATTCCTCAGATAAAAATATGCCTATGGAAGATTATCTAAAACATTATCTTACAGAAGATGGTAAATTTTATCAAAGTGAAAACTTTATTCCCCATAGGCCAGGTACACGCTACAACTACTCCAATATAGGAGCAACATTAGCAGCCCTTATAATTCAAAGAGCCACAAACATCTCCTTTGATAATTTCACTCAAGAATATATACTAAATCCCCTTAATATGGATTCTTCTGGATGGTCATTCGAGGATATAGAGAAATCAAAGCATTCAAAATTATATAGAGCTGATAATAGTGCTATTCCTTTTTACACAGCAGTTACTTATCCTGATGGAATGTTAATTTCTTCTAGTAATGATATGGCTAAATTTCTTGTAGAGTTAATAAAAGGATATTCTGGTGAAGGAACATTACTTGAACAAAACAGTTATAAAGAATTTTTCAAAGAACAATTAAATAATAAACACTTTGATAAAGATCAAAGAAATCCAAATCATCCTTATGATGGTGATTATAGTCCTGCCATTTTTATTGGTCATAGTGCATTAGGATATGTCGGCCATTCTGGTGGTGATGCTGGAGTCGGAACTTGGCTATACTTCAATAAGGAAAAAAAAACCGGACGTTTTATAGTTAAGAACACTGACAATTCAGACAATGATAATCGGGCAAACGAGCTCCAATACTATGCAATCTGGGATAAAATGAATGAATATATTGACCAATTAAATAAATTATCTAAAAAAATAGCTCATTAAAAAATTAGCAGCTATAATAGTGATAATGGTCTGTATGACCAATAATAAATCAACTTTACTTACCTTGCACCTATGAAAGCAGCTACAGTAAGAGAGTTAAAAAAAGAATTATCCCATAAATCAAATGATGATTTAATTGCTATTTGTTTGCGCCTTTCCAGATTTAAAAAAGAAAATAAAGAACTCCTTACCTATCTGCTACTAGAATCTGATTATGAGGAAGGGTATATAGAGAGCGTTAAAGCCGAAATTGATGAACAATTTAGCCAAATCAATACAGCCTCTCATTTTTATATTAAAAAAAGTGTTCGTAAGATTCTACGCCTGGTAAAAAAATACAACCGTTACTCTGATAGCAAAGAAACAGAAGTAGAACTACTACTATATTTTTGCAAAAAAATGAAAAGCTTTACACCTTCTATTTCAAAAAATAAAGTTCTTCAGAATATTTATGATCGAGAACTAATAAGCATTCAAAAGAAAATCAAAGCTTTACACGAAGACTTACAGTATGATTATGAAATGGAGTTAGAAGGAATGTAAAACATCATTGGATAACGTAAGAATCTATAAAATATCAAAACCCAGAAACTGCAATCAAAAATCACAAATTGAATTTTGTGGTTTTACCGCAATTGACTTGTAAAAATATTTTATAGTTTTACTGCACCCGTCAGACTCAACACTTCCCTGAAATTTTATGCAGAAAAGATGCTTTCAGAATCAATCATCCTGTATTAAAATCAATTTATCATATTCAAAATTTAAAACCAATCACACATGGCTACAGAAAACTTAGAACAAGTAAATCGTAAGCAGCTGAAGGAAGGCATTGATAGTGAATTAGATACCACTATTTGTAATCTTGTCGTTAAGAAGATGTTTCAACATCCTGAAAAAACAGCAATCATAGATGGAATTACTGAGATTGATTATCATCAACTTGTACAAATGGCTAATGAAGTTGCAGGAGAACTTATACATCGAGATATAAAACCTGGATCTCTGGTAGGTGTATGCATGAATCGTAATTGGAAGCTCATAGCGACCTTGCTTGGCGTTATGCAGGCAGGATGTGCGTACGTCCCCTTAGACCCGGCGTATCCCGAAGAGCGAATCCAGTTCATGCTTCAACACTCCCAGGCAGTTGCAGTTTTTGTAGATAATGAGCGAGTGGCTAAGCTTTGTCAAACTGTTGAGGAATTGATATGGATTGACAAAGTAGGAAAACACTCTTTTAGCCAGATACTTCCATCTGCATATGATCTTGCATACGTTATTTATACCTCCGGTTCTACCGGAAAACCTAAAGGAGTAGCTATTGAACATCGCAATATCGTTGCGATGAGTCATGCAGTAAGGGATAAGTTCAGTGATGAAGAGTTACAAGGAGTGTTTGCAGGCGCTTCTGTATGTTTTGATACTTCAGTGATGGAGATTATTGGAACCTTGTCATTGGGAGGCACTATAATACTGGCAAAAAACGCTTTAGAATTAACTACACTACCAGCAAAAGATCAGATCAAAACCTGCGTCATAGTAGCATCAGCAATGCAGGCACTTCTGGCTACCGAAACATTGCCAAAAAACTTGCAATGTTTGGTTTTTGGTGGTGAAGCACTTAAACGCTCTTTAGTGGACCAGGTATACGCGCTTAGACCCGGATTGAGAATACTAAATGCTTATGGGCCGACAGAGGATACTGTTTATTCCACCATCTCTGAAATTGCTCCTGATAATCAAACAGTAAGTATTGGTACGTCAGTCCCTGGATCACGATCTTATATTTTAGACGATAATTTATTGCCTGTTCCTCATGGCGAACCTGGTGAATTATATCTGGCCGGTACTAAACTGGCTCGAGGGTACTTATATGATGAAGCAAAAACCAAAGAACGATTCATTGAAATTACTCCTAATAATCAAATTTTGGATAACCGCCTATACAGAACAGGGGATTTATGCCGAAGATTAGCAAATGATGAAATTGAATTTTTGGGTAGAGTTGATCAACAAGTAAAAATTAGAGGTTATAGAATAGAACTTGAAGAAATTGAATCTACCTTAGAATCGATGGAGGGGATCGATGCTGCTGCAGCTGCAGCCGTAGAAGGAAATATAGGTCAAAAGATTTTAGTGGTATATACCGTAAGCAGAGATACTTCAATAACTGAAGAAAAAGTGAAATCTTATTTATCACAGCGATTACCAAAATATATGGTACCACAAGTAGTGCGACACTTGGATAGCTTACCGCTTTTACCAAATGATAAGCTTGATCGCAAAAAATTAAAAACACTTGAAGAAGAAATAAGAAGTAAACAACAGGTTTCAGCGATAGAGGACCTTAAGACATCGACACAGGAGTATCTAATCTTAATTCAAAAGGAGTTGGCAGCATTACTTAACTTAGAAGATTCGAATCAGGTAGAACCTAAGTGTTCCTTTGAAAATTTAGGACTGGATTCACTCACTACACTTGAGTTTAGCAGTAGATTAAGTAAAATAATGAAGCAGGAAATTTCTGCTAATGCAATTTTTAAATATGCAACACCTATCGATCTGGCTAATTACATCATCAATTCAAAAGAAAAAGGTCTAAATGAAAAAACGGAGGATGAATATACCGTAAATACCATTAATTCTCTTGCTACCTTTCAAACCAATATACAATCCAGCCATCCCACATTTCAGGCAGCTAAAGTGAATACCTGGAATATCAATGATAAAAGTATTTTGGTGCAGGAAGTGATGCGGATGGTAAATGATAATCGCAGAAATCCATATAGTAAAGTATTACGAACAGGAAGTGCTACCAGAGGTATTGTAGGCGATGCCTATAATGATGAAGAACAAGAAGCCATCATTTGGACCACTAACCTCTATCTGGGACTAAACCGTGATCCTCAAGTTATGGAAGAGGCTTCTAAAGCCCTTGCTCAATTCGGTACCGGAATGGGAACCTCTGCTGCGGCATCAGGAATGACCAACCAGCATCTTGAATTTGAAACTGAATTTGCAGATTTGGTAGGTAAAGAAAGTGCTTGCCTATTCCCTACCGGATATACGGCTAATGTTGGCGCTGTCGCAGGATTATTAGGAAAAAATGATGTGGTTATTATAGATCAGTTATGTCACGCCTCCATCGTAGACGGGGCACGATTATGTGGAGCTAAGGTTCGTACCTTTAAACATAACAATGCATCTGATCTGGAAGCTGTTCTTCAATCTGAAGTTTCTCCTTATCGCTCTATCCTTGTAGTTCTTGAAGGCGTATACAGTATGGGCGAAGGTGCTGCACCTGTTGCAGAGATTGTACAAACTGCAAAAAAGTACAATGCACTGGTGCTTGTAGATGAAGCGCACTCCTTTGGTTTTTATGGTGAAGGAGGTGCGGGTATCTGCGCAGAACAAGGGGTTACTGAACAAGTAGATTTTATCATGACCACCTTAAGTAAAGCATTAGGAAGTCTGGGAGGTGTGATAGCTGCAAGCCAAAAACATGTGGACTTGCTAAAATCCTCTTCAAGAGCTTATATTTTCCAGGCTTCAGTAAGTCCGGCAGATATGGCTGCTGCACTAACTTCTCTGCGCAGACTACGATCAGATGATGGATTACGGGAACGTCTCTGGGACACCACTCGCTACATGCGTCGTAGTTTTGAAGCCGCTGGGTATGATTTGGGTACAGGAGATGGCCCTATCGTAACACCTCATTTTAGTGATAAAGACAAACTATACGCTATTGTTCAAAGTTTGTATCAAAAAGGTGTCCAGACCTCAGCAGTAACCTATCCAATTGTAGAGCCAGGACGTGGTCGCCTGCGATTTATCTGCTCTGCAGCACATACTAAGGATGATGTGGATAAGACATTACAAGCCTTGATAGAGGCAGAACAAGAGGTAGATTTACAGCTTAAGGAAATACGTGGTATCCAAAAGAGTATTGAAGTTTCAGAAAGCAGCATTAACGAGTGGGCGAAAGATATTAATGAATTTTTGAAGGACTCTGTAAATGAAAACTTTATCCCCACGCCGGATTTGGCCATTTCCATAGGAACGGACAAAACAGAAGAACTAGTTTTCATTATCTATGAAAACGGAGAGATAAGTTTAAGTACTGAAAGACCTTGTACTTTACCCTATGCTAAATTAACTATCAAAGATGCTCCAGCTCTTAAAGCGTTGAAGGCTTCAGATATACAGGCTATCCTGCATAATATTACTAAAAATAGTTTTAAACTTGAAGGGCAAGTGGAACCTTTTACCTGGTTTGTAGCGCGTATGGTGGAATACCAAAATGCTTTAAAACTTGATACTGTAATGTAAAATTCTTTAGTAGATAAATAGTATATAAAGGATATCATTAAACGTACACTATAGTACTGTGATGATGTCCTTTTTTGTTTATTATTTTTAGCTCCAACCTTTACTAGAATTAAGGAAAAGTAACCTTTAATTGACTATAACTTACGATAGTTAGCTTTTAATAAATACTGTAACATTATGTAATTTCTAACAACTAATAAGAAAACAATTTTCTCCATTGAAAATAATTAAAAAGCATTTTACAATTACTGAAATCGGTTCAATTAGATTTTATATTGGTTTGGTATTAGGAGCCGGATATGCAATTATTCTAAACTTACTTCTCCAACTGTTCAGAAAAACATTTCACTTTGTTAATGTAGATTATGGCATAACCCTAACCAACTTAAATTATCAAACACTTTCTTTTTATGATAGTTTTTTTAATGGTCTTCTGGCAACAAGTCTTGCTTTTTGTATTACTACATATTATTGGATGAACAAACCAGTTATTAAAAATCGGAACACAAAATCCAGAATACGATTTGCACAAACTAATGCTATTTTTATGTTTAGTTATATCTTGATGTTCTTATCCCGAGTTTATCTCATGTATTTTAGCTCTAATTTCAATAGTACATATTATAGTATTCAGGAGTATTTTGGTTATAGCGTTTATACTCTTCCGCTATTCATTTTTCTTTTCAATTGGGTATATATAAGTAAAGTATACAAATCATTTAGAATAGTAGGTATTTCAACTTTGATTTTTATTTGTGTAGGCTATTTATTAAACCTAATAAAACTCTGAAAAAAATCTTCACATACATATTAAACTGGCACCAACTTTGTTTACTGCTTTTCTAACAAATCACAAATCCATTTTAATATGAAAAAACTAGTACACATTTTAGGGATTACACTTTTTTTAAGCTCATTAATATCTTGTAGTAGTGATGATGACAATATGAGTAATGAAGAATTACGAGACCAAAGTCAAATTTCACAAGATGATTTAAATTTCCTTCACAACGGAAATTCTAAAAAATGGAAAATTACCGCATACTATTCTTCTTATAGTAATCAAATCATGGATTCGGATAAATTTCATTGTACCAGAGATGATATTTATACTTTTTATGAAGACCAAAGAGAAGCTTTAACGGAATTTGGTTTCAGTTATTGCTCCACGGGTTATGACTATGAAATCAGCGGCGCAGTTTATTCTTACTATCCGGAATCCAAAACACTATTTCTTGATTTTACTCGAGGAGGATATTCTGAAATTCCATTTTATACTTCATCCTCTACTCTCAAAATCTTAAAATGCCAGTTGCTAACTAAAGATAAAATGATATTCACTAATGGTAGTGGCAACTCCGAGGTTGGTGTTGTTTTTGAAAAAGCACGATAATAACTTGTTTAAAGCTTGAGTAATTTTTATTCTTAAATCAAATAATTTGATTTAGAAACATATTGTTTAAGTAATGTATGATATTCCATAAATATCATTCTTACTTTAAATTTTAGTATTTTAATGGTTCATAACCATCTAAGGGCTCACAATATGAATAACAACTTATGGGTAATTATTGCAGTGATACTCTTTGTAGGATGCAATAATCATCAAACTAAGATCGTAAAAGAAACAGATACAAAAACAGAAAACAATGTAACACAGGAACAGAAAACTTGGTGGAAAGAGGGTATTTTATATCAAATTTATCCTCAAAGTTTTAAAGATACAGATGGTGACGGTTTTGGTGATTTTAAAGGCGTAATAGAAAAACTGGATTATGTTCAAAGCCTTGGTATCACTATGGTATGGATGAATCCATTTTTTGATTCACCTTTAGTTGATAATGGCTATGATGTTGCCGACTACAGAGCTATTCATCCACGGTATGGAACTATGGAGGATTTCGAGGCAATGTTAGATGGGTTTCATAAACGTGATATCAAATTTGTGCTGGATATGGTCGTCAACCATAGCAGTAATGAACACGAGTGGTTTAAGCAATCTCGCAGTTCCAGAGACAACCCTTATCGTGATTACTATCATTGGTGGCCGGCAGAAAAAGGTGATCCCCCATATCGCTATAGTCTTTTTGACCCTGAGGGTGCCTGGGAGTACGATGCTACTACGAATGCATATTACTTACACACCTTTGCTAAAGAACAACCTGATTTAAATTGGGAAAACCCTAAAGTACGTCAGGAAGTGTATGATATTATGAAATTTTGGGCAGAAAAAGGAGTGGATGGCTTCAGGATGGATGCTTTTCAGTTTGCCAGTAAAGACACCACCTGGCCGGAATTTCCAAAAGGACACGAAAAAGATTTTATTAAGTGGTACGGAATGCGTCCTAAGTTGCATGAGTATCTCAATGAAATGTATCAAGAGGTTATAGAAAAATATGATGTTTTTGCCGTAGCTGAAGGTGCTGGTAGTACATTTAAGGATGCGCACGATTTAGTAGATGCTGACCGCAAAGAATTACAGATGGCCTATCATTTTGAATCTGTTGATATGTCCAGAAAACCTAATAGCTTTGAGTTATCTGAATTTAAAGAGGTTTTTACGCGTTGGGATAGTGCTTTTGCAAAACAGGGCTGGATCGCTATATTCTTATCTAATCACGATAACGCCAGATTAATTAATCGTTTTGGTAACACCTCCCCAGAGTTTAGAACACCTTCAACACAGTTACTTAATACATTTCTGCTGAGCATGAGGGGCACCCCTTACACGTACTATGGCGATGAAATCGGGATGACCAATATAGATATGCCTACTTTAGAGGAGTATGTAGATGTAGATGCTATAGGTAAGTATAAAACTGCTGTTGCTAACGGTGAGGATCTCCAGGAATTTATGAGTATT
The DNA here is from genome assembly GCA_002697475.1 of Aquimarina sp. Lineage (GTDB taxonomy): Bacteria > Bacteroidota > Bacteroidia > Flavobacteriales > Flavobacteriaceae > Aquimarina. The sequence goes on from NZVW01000107.1 coordinate 10,042, forward strand.
CTGAATTATAGTTCCCGAGAAAATGGACGTACACCAATGCAATGGGATACTTCGGACAATGCAGGTTTTACCAAGGGAAAACCGTGGAAAAGGGTTAATGATAATTATACCAAAATTAATGTAGCCATTCAACAGGATGACCCAAATAGTATACTCAATCATTTTAGACAGATGACCAAAGTAAGAAAAGAAAATCCTGTTTTGATCTACGGTGATTATGCCATTATTCAAAAAGAACACCCGAGCATCTATGCTTATACTCGTACTTTAGATAATGAAAAAGTACTGGTAGTACTTAATTTTTCTGAAAACAAATCTGATATTAAGCTTTCAGAAATAAAGAAACTAGAAGCTACTATTATCAATAATTATAATACTGTAGCTGTTAGTGAAGGAAATAAAATAACCCTTATGCCTTATCAGGCAGTAATTTTCAAAATCAATTAAAAAACAATGTTAGCACAACAAGATCAAGATCAGCTTTTAGAAATACTTGAACAACGTTTTAAAGACAATATGCACCTGCACCCGGAGGTAAGTTGGGATGAAGTGAAATCTAAACTTCTTGAAAGCTCCAAAAAGCTAAACGTTTTATTTCGTATGGAGAGTACAGGAGGTGAACCCAATGTAGTCAGCTTTGAAAGCTCTTCCGGAACATTTACATTTGTAGATTGTATTAAAGAAAGTCCTGCTGACAGACGAAGCCTTTGTTATGACGAGGAAGCCCTGGAATCACGTAAAAAGAATAAGCCTGCAGGAAGTGCAATGGCAAAAGCAAAAGACATAGGTATAGAATTACTCACACAGGAAGAGTATAAAAAATTACAGCAATTAGGAGAATTTGACCTGAAGACTTCAAGCTGGTTACAAACACCTGATCATATCAGAAAGCTGGGCGGAGCTATATTTGGTGATCGTAGATTTGACACCGTTTTTATTTATCATAATGGTGCCGAGTCCTACTATGCCGCCAGAGGTTTTAGAGGTAAATTGATAGTTTAAGATTCAATTCTAAAATCAGTTTGTTAATTCATTTTTTAAAAATATGCTTAAAAGCTTTAAATGTCCAAGTGATGTGTAGCAGTATTTTCGCATTACTTACTTGTATTGAATGGTAAACTGAATTTCTATGAAAACTAACCTCCACCCTTCCTTAGGCTGGTTTCCCGCAGTTCTTGTTTTAGTTATTTATATAATAGCATTACGTAATACAAAAGCAGTTATACATAGAAATTAAATAATACTGGCAATCGATAACCATCTACTTAGCTAAAATAAAGGAAATCCAGGCATTGATTAAATAGGCTGAAAATACTATTTTAGCCTTACAAACCAAATCATAACCTCCCCTATGAAATTCATTAACTATTCATTTTTTATACTTCTTACTCTATTTGTTTTATCATGCGATTCTGTAGATCAGGATATGAACCACCTTTGTGATGTCGCTAAGGATATAGTTACCGATACATCCATAAATAAAGAAGAAAAACAATTTCGCTTCGTTCAAAACATCAATATAGAATCCCTTAGCCATTCGACTAAACAATTTATTCATAATCTTGCTAATCAAAAGAATAATCCTACTTATGCAGACTTTACTAATCACGCTGAAAAAAATGGTTTACCCGACTGGGAATGTGAATCTATTGAGCTCTTATTCAAAAAAGAATAGTTTGAAGGCTTCTTTAGGCAAATGATTAGAAGAAAATTGAATCTTATATATCTAGAACAGAATTTTGAGCACACTACCGGAGTTATATTTTAAAAATGATATTGAGTGGCGTAATTGGCTACACGATAACCATCAGGAATGTGATGGAGTGTATCTTATATTTTACAAAGTAGAAAGTGAGATGCCCAGTATGCGTTGGGAAGAAGCCGTAAGAGTTGCATTGTGCTATGGCTGGATTGACTCTACAGTTAAACGTCTGGATCAAGAACGTAGAAGACAGTATTTTTGTCCTCGTAAGCCTAAAAGTGTTTGGAGTAAGGTCAATAAAACCCATATCAAGGAGCTCATAGCACTTGGTTTAATGCACAACAATGGTCTGAAGTCAATTGAAATAGCTAAAAAAAACGGATCCTGGACTGCACTTGATGATGTCGAAGAAGGTATTATTCCTGATGATTTGCAAAAAGAATTTGATAAACATCCGGAGGCCTATAAAAATTACCAAAACTTCAGCTTTGGATATCAAAAAAGTTACCTGTATTGGTTAAACCAGGCCAAACGTCAGGAAACCAGAGATAAAAGAATTGCTGAGATTATAAACCTGTGCCAGGCAAATCAAAAAAGCAGATAAATTATACATCAATATTTGACTCGCCCATAGCCAATCTATTACATTCCAATAAAATCTCTTGCAGCTCATTACCTGTGGATTTTAAAGGATTTATAGCTTTAATTAAAGCCGTTCTCATTTTATAAAGCTCCTCCTTATTTTTCTGTTTGGCTTCTTTTACCATCTTAATTTTCAGTAAAGCTATTTGTTGATTCTGCTTTGGATTAAACCATCCGTTAAGCTCAGAACATTGATGACACGTACCTTTTTTATTTACTAAAGCACATCTGTTATCAAAAATATCCTCCATAGATTTTCTAGCCTTCTGTATGTTATATTTTACCTGACCTTCAGATTTATCTATGATCAACATTATTTCTTTTACAGTGAAATCATAAACATCTTTTAGCAATAATGCGATTTGATTTTCAATAGGAAGGCTTTTTGATATACAGGTAAAACACGTGTCTATATGTTCTTTAATATCGTAAGAACCAAAGTGAGAGTTTCTATTAATGGATTCAATTTTTCCTGACAAACTTTGATTATTAATAACTATGGTTTTTGCCTGTTCAGAAACGTCAACGGACCATCTTTTTCGTTTTTTGAGTAAATTATATGCCAGATTTGTCGCTATTTGAAAAACCCACGTTTTAAGTGATGATCTCTGATCAAATGTATACAGCTTTTCGTAAGCTCTTATAAAAGTATCATGAACAATATCCTCAGCTTCGGACCTATTAGCCATTAGTCTATATAAATAACTTTTCAACTGATCCTGAAACACTACAAACATTTCCTGAAAAGCTCGTATATCACCATCCTTGGCTTGTTGTATTTTTTCTTCTTGTTTTTCCATATGATAAGATAGTGCCCCCTGGAGGGCACCAGTTTAAATTAATTAAAAAAATTAGTTGCGGTTTCAATAGTTGTAAAGTTTCTCAACTCAAACTTGCCTTCTTCTTTTGGGATTTCCTTTGCCTCACTTATAAATGCTTCTGGCATTACATACGCTACTTTTTCGATCCCTAATTTATAATATCTGGGATAATGCTTTTCTTTTTGCCATTCAGGAAAATCAGAAGGCAATTGAAATTGAAAATTTCTAACGCCGATTAAAATATTCTTTGCTTTATATTCAAACCCATAACCTAAAAAGTTATTACACGCTTCTTTAAAGTCATCATATGTCATATCCACATGCCCTTCGAGCCAATTAAATTGTATAGTTTCAATCTCGCTTATATATGTAACTGAATACATTGCGTTTCTAAATACTTCCATAGCTTCATTAATTTACAGGTGCTACTCCGGGTGTTAACTTAGTTGGCCTTTTTGAAGATGAACACATATCATTGTCTGAAGGACGTTCCCCAAAATAAAGCAAACCTTTTTCATCTAAAGTTACTAAATCATAATCTACAGGGCACTCACTAACAGGCTTCCATAAGGAGCAACCGCTTATAGATATATCTTTTTCTTCGTTTAACACAAGGTCACAATCATTAAGACCAAAAGTTTTTACCAATTCTACATTATCTGTTTTAAGTGTCAAAAATTTTTGTTGTTCTTCAAACTCTGCGTTGTAGGCCTGTAAAATGACAGTAGACGGAGTGGTTATTTTATAACTGCCAAAGGTTCTAAACTGAAATACCTGAAATTTCATTTCGGGGTCTAAAGCCAAAGTAAAGTTTAGAGTCCATTTTCCGCTATCAAAACTAAAAACCCTTTGTCCATAAGCCTCTCCATACGCATATGGAGTCAAGTCCCGGTAGGTGCCTGAAAGATTTTCTAACTCATTTTTTAATTTTTCGGTTTCAGAAGGTTTATCATCTGTACAAGAGAACTGCACAGAAATGATTACACATATTACCAATATGCTACTCAATACTTTTGTTTTCATTATGATTAATTTAAAAGTTAAACAATACCTGATCTAAAAACTGATCATTTAAACCTTAGACAATTGAGCACAACAAAACAGATGAA
>NZVW01000108.1 GCA_002697475.1 Aquimarina sp.
GACTTAAAATATGATTTTATTGATTATCCAGCTGAGAAATATCCTTTCATGATACCTCTTTGTGAGTTTTTTATGAACTGAAGGATTTCATCACGCTCTGGTGTTGCTTCCATTTCAGCTTCAATGATTGCTACAGCCTGAGAATTATTGTAATTCTGTTGATATAAAATTCTGTAGATATTTTGTATTTCTCTAATCTTATCTGTAGAAAAACCTCTTCTTCTTAAACCAATTGAATTAATACCAACATAAGATAGAGGTTCTCTCGCTGCTTTAACGAATGGAGGTACATCTTTTCTTACTAAAGATCCTCCTGTTACAAAAGCATGATTTCCTATACTACAGAATTGTTGAACTGCAGCCATTCCGGCTAATACAACATAATCGCCAACATTAATATGACCTGCAAGCGTACTATTATTAGAAAATATACAGTTATCTCCTACAATACAATCATGAGCTATATGACAATAAGCCATAATCCAACAGTTACTACCTATTTTAGTTTTCATCCTATCGGTAGTACCTCTGTTAATGGTAACACACTCTCTTATAGTCGTATTATCACCAATCTCTGTTACGGTATCTTCGTCATTGAACTTTTTATCTTGCGGAATCGCAGATATAACGGCACCCGGAAAAATATTACAGTTTTTACCGATGCGTGCACCTTCCATAATAGTAACATTGGAACCGATCCAAGTACCTTCACCTATTACTACATTATTATGAATAGTAGTAAAAGGTTCTATTACTACATTTTTTGCAATCTTTGCTCCAGGATGGACATATGCCAAAGGTTGATTCATAGTATTTTAATTACTTAGATTTTACAATTTGAGCCATTAACTCTGCTTCAGTAGCTAATTTACCATTAGCGTAAGCGAAAGCTTGCATATGACATATACCTCTTCTTATTGGTGTCAATAGTTCCAGCTTGAATATTAATGTATCACCAGGCATTACTTGTTGTTTAAATTTCACTTTATCAATCTTCATGAAATACGTTAAGTAATTCTCAGGGTCAGGCACTGTGCTCAACGCTAAAATTCCACCGGTTTGTGCCATAGCTTCAACTTGCAACACACCAGGCATAACAGGCGCACCAGGAAAATGCCCCACAAAAAATGGTTCATTCATAGTAACATTTTTTAAGCCCACCACATGCCTATCAGACATTTCCAAAATCTTATCTATCAATAAGAATGGAGGTCTATGGGGCAGCATTGCCATTATTTTATTGATATCCATTAAAGGCTCCTGAGATAAGTCAAACTGAGGCACTTTATTTCGTTTATCAATTTTAATGATCTTTGATAATTTTTTAGCAAACTGAGTATTAACAAAATGTCCCGGCTTGTTTGCTATAATCTTACCTCTAATTCGGGTGCCTATTAAGGCAAGATCTCCTATAACGTCTAGGAGTTTATGTCTCGCAGCCTCATTAGGGTAATGCAAAGTTAGGTTATCAAGAATCCCGTTAGGTTTGATCGCTATAGAATCCTTACCAAATGCGACTTTGAGTTTCTCCATGGTATCAGGACTTATCTCCTTGTCCACATAAACAATTGCATTATTAAGATCACCTCCCTTAATTAGCCCGTGTTCCAATAACATCTCCAGTTCATGCAAAAAACTAAATGTTCTTGCATCCGCTATTTCTTCCTTAAATTCGGATAAATGCTTTAAAGAAGCATTCTGAGTCCCCAAAACCTTAGTTCCGAAATCTACCATAGTAGTAACCTGATATTCATCTGATGGCATCACCAGTATTTCACTACCAGATTCTTCATCAGTATAAGAAATTACATCTTTAACGATATACTCCTCGCGTTCTGCATCCTGTTCAACTATACCAGCTTCTTCAAGAGCCTTAACAAAAAACTTACTAGAACCATCCATTATTGGTGGTTCAGAAGCATCCAACTCTATTAATAAGTTATCTATTTCAAGACCAACACAAGCTGCTAATACGTGCTCTGAAGTTTGAATGCTTACTCCATTTTTTTCTAAATTAGTTCCTCTTTGGGTATTAACCACATAGTTAGCATCTGCTTCAATGATAGGATTACCCTCAAGATCAACCCTACAAAATGCATATCCGTGATTAACGGGTGCCGGCTTAAAAGTAAGTGTAACATCCTTTCCTGTATGAAGACCTACTCCCGTAAGTTGAACTTCTTTTTCTATGGTTCTTTGCTTACTCATAGAAGTATCAATCATTTTTATTTATCTTTTTCTCTAGATTATATAATTTATCTACAATTTTTGGCAAATTCTTAAAGTGAACATAGGACTTGTTGTAATCAGAATATCCTAAAGCCGGAGATCCCTGAATGGTTTCACCATCTTTAATATTTCTGCCAATACCTGATTGTGCTTGTATTCTTACTTTATTACCTATGTATAAGTGTCCGGCTATACCTACCTGACCTCCTATCAAACAGTATTTTCCTATTTTAGTAGACCCAGCAATGCCTGTCTGAGCTGCTATAGCAGTATGCTCTCCTATTTCTACATTATGTGCAATTTGGATTTGATTATCCAATTTAACACCTTTTCTGATAATAGTAGAACCTAATGTTGCTCTATCTATAGTAGTACCTGCACCAACATCTACATTATCCTCTATAATTACATTACCGGTTTGGGGAACTTTACTATACTCTCCTTTTTCATTAGGAGTAAAGCCAAATCCATCAGCTCCAACTATTGCACCGCTGTGGATTACACAATTATCACCTATTATCGTCTCTGAATAAATCTTTGCTCCAGCAAATACAACTACATTGTTACCAAGAGTTACATTATCACCTATATAAACATTAGGATATATTTTAGCATTTTCACCGATGCTTACATTTTCTCCTAAATAAGAAAATGCTCCTAAGTATATATTATCTCCATACTTTGCCGAATCAGATATAAAACTAGGCTGTTCAATACCCGATTTATTCATCTTCACCATATTATAATATTCCAATAATTTTGAAAAAGCCTTATAAGCATCTTCTACTCTTATCAGGGTGGTTTTGATGTTAGATTCTGCCTCAAAACTTCTATCTACTATAGTAATTGAAGCATTGGTAGAATATATATATTGTGTATATTTAGGATTCGACAAAAAGGTTAACGAACCTTCTGTACCCCCTTCTATTTTTGCTAATTTAGAAACCTCAACAGTTTCATCTCCTTCGATCTCACCGTCAAGTATTCCCGCAATTTGTGTGGCTGTAAAAATCATTCTAGCAAAAGTATAAAAAAAGTGTTAATCTAAAAGCTTTGGGTAACATATAAAATGTTTTGTAACGGGTTTTGACAACGCTTGAAGGTTGAACTGATCTGTTGCTTTAACGATATCAACTATTTTATTTGTCTTATATAAAATATTGATATTCTGTCTATTTGAATTATATGCCTGATTGGATATGAGACCATCAAAAACAAAATATTCTGCTTCTTTATCCGTGATATTATATATCTCCTTAACTAAAGACAAATGTTTATTTATTTTCTCTGGCTTTATCGGCCTCTTCTTAATTTTAATTTTTAACAAATCCCTGTTAATCAACATAGATGAAAGACGACTCAATACAAAATCATCAGAATTACGCCATTCTTTCATGGCAGAAATAATATCATAATCATCTAAAGTAGAAAAAGTATCCAGAACATCCTCGGTAAAGTCAGGGGCGCTGATTTTATATTTCAAAAAATATTGAAGTGAATGACTGCCTTCTATGGTCCGCCCTTCTTCCACGAGTTCTTTTGCTCGCTTTAAAACTCTTATCAGTAAACTTTCAGCTACTAAACTGGTTTTATGAAGATAAACCTGCCAATACATCAATCGTCTCGAAAGTAAAAATTTTTCGACTGAGTATATCCCTTTTTCTTCTACAACCAACTCATCATTAACTACATTTAGCATTGTAATCAATCTTTCGCTATTTATATTACCTTCTGCAACACCTGTATAAAAACTATCTCTTTTTAGATAATCCAATCTATCCATGTCAAGCTGGCTAGAAATGAGTTGATGTAAAAATTTTCTGGTATAATCTCCTTTAAAAATATCAATAGCCAGCGTTAAACTCCCGTTAAAATCACTATTGATTTTTTCCATAAACATCAACGATATAGACTCATGATTTACACCATTTACAATACTATGTTCCATAGCATGAGAGAAAGGACCGTGACCTATATCATGTAATAAAATTGCTATATAAAGAGCCTGCTCTTCTTCTTCTGAAATCGTAACTCCTTTAAAACGAAGTACTCTGACAGATTTTTGCATTAAATGCATACAACCCAGCGCATGATGAAATCTGGTATGATGCGCTCCGGGATATACTAAATATGAAAGCCCCATTTGCGAAATCCTTCTTAACCTTTGAAAGTATCTGTGCTCAATAAGATCAAAAATTAGTTCATTAGGAATCGTAATAAAACCGTAAATTGGGTCGTTAAATATTTTAAGTTTATTTCTTTTTTTCAAGTTTGCTTTACTTTTGCGTTCACAAATATACAATTAAGCAATACATTACAACTATTTAATAAAGAAGTACTCTTAATACACACAACAAGAACTCATAATAAAGACAAAACATACAGGGATACAATGAGCAAAATAAAAATACTTTGGGTAGATGATGAAATCGACTTACTAAAACCACATATACTCTTTCTTGAACAAAAAAACTATGTCGTTACAAAATGTCAAAGTGGAACTGAAGCATTAGATTTACTAAATGAAGATAGTTTTGATATTGTTTTCCTTGATGAAAACATGCCTGGGCTTACGGGTATAGAGACGCTATCAGAAATCAAGGAAAAGAAAGACAATCTTCCTGTGGTAATGATCACTAAGAGTGAAGAAGAGTATATCATGGAAGAAGCCATTGGTAGTAAAATAGCAGATTACCTGATTAAACCAGTTAATCCAAATCAAATTCTTTTAAGCTTAAAGAAAAATCTGGATCATTCAAGATTGGTTTCAGAAAAAACAACGTCAAATTATCAGCAAGAATTTAGAAAAATCGCCATGGATATGGCCATGGTTAATTCTTTTGAGGGTTGGGTAGAACTTTACCAACGTCTTTTATACTGGGAAATGCAATTAGAGGACATTGAAGATACCGGGATGTTTGAAATTCTGGAATCGCAGAAAGTTGAGGCGAATTCTCAATTCTTTAAATTTATAGACAAGAATTATAAAAGTTGGTTTGACGGATCTGAAGAAGCTCCGGTTATGTCACATACATTATTTAGAGAAAAAATTGTTCCTGAGTTAAATAAAGAACAACCTACCTTACTTATTGTAATTGACAATTTAAGATACGATCAATACAAGGCTTTTGAACCAGTCGTCAATAATTACTATAAAAAATCTCACGAGTCTTCATTTTACAGCATCTTACCTACAGCAACTCAATATGCGAGAAATGCTATTTTTTCCGGTTTGATGCCTTCAGAAATGAAAAAAAGACATCCTGACTTATGGCTGGATGACACCGACGAGGGAGGAAAAAACATGAACGAAAATGCATTTCTAACCGCACAACTTAAGAGATTAGGACTTAATATTGATCACGAATATTACAAAATTACTAATGAAAGGGATGGAAAGACGCTAGCAGCCAATTTTAAAGGACTTAAAGATAATGATCTCACTGTGGTAGTTTACAATTTTGTTGATATGCTTTCTCATAGTAAGACCGAAATGGAGGTTATTAAAGAACTAGCTTCTAATGACAAATCCTACCGTTCTCTGACGTTGAGTTGGTTTAAAAACTCACCTCTATTAGAGATGATCCAACAAGCTCAGCAACTAGGCTTTAAACTCATCATTACTACGGATCACGGAACTATTAATGTAAAGAACCCTTCAAAAGTGATTGGTGATAAAAACACCAGTTTAAATCTTAGATATAAAACAGGTAAAAGTTTAACTTATGAACAGAAAGAAGTTCTTGAAGTAACTGATCCTAAATCTGTTCACTTACCCTCTATTAATGTTAGTAGCTCATTTATTTTTGCTAAAGGAGATTTCTTTTTTGCCTACCCAAATAACTACAATCATTATGTGAGTTATTATCGTAATACATATCAACACGGAGGGGTTTCACTTGAAGAAATGATTATTCCCTTTTCCGTTTATAATCCTAGATAAAGTTTTTAATGGAATTAAAGTATTCACTGACTGATCTAGCTCAAGCTGCTAAATTCGTTATCGAACAATCTAATACTAAAACCCTACTTTTTTACGGAAATATGGGAGCTGGAAAAACAACCTTAATCAAAGAAATCTGCAAACAATTAGGTGTTAACGACAGAGTATCCAGTCCTACATTTTCAATTGTCAATGAATATGAAGCTGAAAATGATATTATTTATCATTTTGATCTTTATAGAATGGAAGATGAAGAAGAAGCTTATCAAGTAGGTTTTGAAGAATATATTGACTCAGGTCATTGGATTTTTATAGAATGGCCCGAAAGATTAGAAAAACTTTTACCGCAAAAAGCTAACAAGGTTGTCATAAATATTTTAAATCAGGATAATCGAGTTCTAGAAATCATCTAAAACTCATTACAGTCATATCACAATAATGAACAAACCGTATTATTTGTAATTTTAGTAGGTTTATTATAAATTTAGTTTTACCAAATAACCATAAATGTCATTCTAAAAAGGATTTTTTAAAGTTTTTTTTGGTATTGACAACTTAATGAAATTTTAATGGATCAGCCCCAAACTCCAGAAAGCCAACCTACTAAACTAAGATATTTAACTATTGGCAGTTGTATTGTATTTATAATTATTACCCTACCACTTTTATTTTATATAGTTGATATTTTCCCTGAAGGTCAAGTTTGGGAGACTAACTACTTTACGTATAATAGCAGGTATTTTCAAAGTGTAAGTGTCTTTGTTTGGGTATTAGTAGGCAAACTTATTCCCCTGATACTTCTGATTATCTGGTACTTTACGTGTAAAAACTGGTGGTATAGAGCATTGTTAGTTCCTATTGCAGTATATGCGTATCAACTTATTTCAGTAATGTTTGAAGACTCTCAGTTTATTGACAACCAACAGGTTTATTATTTGGTTCCTCTTGTTTTCATAATACTTTGCTCTTTATACACCATAAGAACGCGTATTTTCGATAAAATAAATAATATCAACCTATCTGAGTTGATAGATCTGGATAAGAAAAGAAAAGGATGGAAGCGATTTCTATAAACCTCTTCGATTTTTAATCAAATTCTAAATTTTACTAATAACTTGTTTTGTTATTATTTTTATTCTTACTTTGAGTAAATGATTTCACACAAATGACCAAACCAACATCTCCGTTTACCAAAGAACAGTTGCTTCCTCAGGAAGAAATGATTGAAGTAGCTAGAAAAAAAGGAAAACTGTTTATAGGAATCCCGAAGGAAACGTATTATCAGGAAAAAAGAGTTTGTCTTACACCAGATGCCGTTGCTGCACTAACAGCTCATGGTCATCGAGTAATGTTAGAGTCAGACGCCGGGTTAGGTGCAAGTTTTACTGATAGGGATTATAGTGAGGCTGGAGCTGAGATCACTAATGATAGTAGAAAAGTTTTTGGTTGTCCAATCATTCTGAAGGTAGAGCCACCATCCTTAGAAGAGCTTGAACATATAAATCCTCAAACAGTTTTAATTTCTGCATTGCAACTGAAAACTCAATCCAAAGAATACTTCCAGGCATTAGCTAAAAAGCGTATCACTGCAATGGGGTTTGAATTTATACGTGATGCTGATGGAGCTTATCCTGCCGTTAGAGCTCTAAGTGAGATTGCTGGTACAGCATCTATACTTATAGCCTCAGAACTCATGTGCAGCTCCACTCAAGGTTCAGGACTTATGATGGGTAACATTAGCGGTGTACCGCCAGTAGAAGTTGTAATCCTGGGAGCAGGAACCGTTGGAGAGTTTGCAGGCAGATCAGCTATTGGGCTGGGAGCAAATGTTAAAATATTTGATAATTCTATTACCAAACTCCGTTGTATCCAAACTAATTTAGGAAGACCTTTACATACCTCGACTATACAGCCAAAGAATTTACTAAAGGCATTAAGGAGGTGTGATGTACTTATTGGAGCTGTTCATGGTAAAAATAGAGCCCCTATTATTGTAACTGAAATGATGGTTGAGCAAATGAAAAAGGGTTCTATAATAATCGATGTAAGTATTGATCGCGGAGGATGTATTGAAACCAGTGAAGTCACCACACATGATCATCCCACCTTTGAAAAACACGGTGTCATTCATTATTGTGTACCTAATATACCTTCAAAGTATGCCAGAACTTCCTCGTTGTCCATTAGCAATATATTCACTCCCTATCTCTTACAAATTGGTGATGAAGGAGGAATAGAAAATGCAGTAAGGTTTGATCGCGGTTTAAAGAATGGGCTATATTTCTATCACGGTATTTTAACCAGTAAACCTATTGCCGATTGGTTCGATTTATCCTATCGGGATATAAATTTATTGATACTTTAATATCCCTTAATTCTTTACCATAGGTTACTCCAAATTATTACTTTTGCCCAAAATCAGATATCAATGAATTTTGGTCAACGTTTATTTTACTATTTAGGAGGATTTTTGATTGGGTTAATTCTTTTATTTTTCTTTCTTGGCGGAAAAAACACTTCCTGTGATTACGGTCCTAACTCAAGGGTTTTGAAAAACATTAAAATTAAAGAAAGAAAATACTCCGACGTTGCTTTACAAAGTTTGAATACATATCGTATGGATACCTCTGATATATCTTCTATTCTTAATACCGGAGAAGTAAATTTTTCTAAAAGTATTACGGACAGAGATTCTTGTAATCTATATTATATTTCAGGTATTAGGAAAGAAGAATTGATTGAGCTCTTAATAGAAAACTGCGATAGTATTGCGACAATTAAAGCAATTCAAAATATAACGAATTAAGTTATTTTTTCAATCATTATTAAGCACTACAAATTTTCTTTATCAATATCACTTTTGTAGTTAAGCATTACGTTAATCACAATTTGTTCTGTTGTGTAAATTTTTATCTGTTATTGTTAATATACCGATTCACTTCTTCAGGAATTCTAATATTTTCATTAATCAAGTTATCACTTAAAGCCGGTAAAGCAACTTGTTTTATAGGTATTACACCAGCCCATATGGGCAAATTATAATCCTGTGGTTCATCATTAGGTCCTTCTGCCCTGATCTTTGCTGACGCTGCTTCCATAGTTATTTCTAATACTAATGTAGCTTTCAATTCTTTATCATTCGGCTTTCTGATGTTGTCCCAATGCCCATTTATCATATGGTTTAAAATACATTTCAGAGCTTTCATTTTTAAAGCAGGATCATCAACTCTTTTAACTTTCCCAAAAATCGTAGCAGATCTATAATTTGCAGAATGATGAAATGCGGACCTTGCTAAAACCAGCCCATCAAGATGTGTTATAGTTAAATTAGCATTCTTTGCCTCTAAAAGGCTTAGTAGCATTCTATTCTTTAATGATCCATGAATATATATTTTGTCCTCTACCCTTCCATAGGCAGTTGGTATAACAATTACTTCTTTTTGATACACATATCCTATATGACATAAAAAGTGATCGTCAATAATTTTGTAAACTGTGTCTACATCGTAACTGGCCCTTTTTGGACCTCTCATTACCTTGTTTTTTGAACTAATGCTAAAATTTGACATATTGAAGCTATTTATATTCATCAAAACTAGTAGATTTACGGATGGTTAAGGTGATCCAGTTTAAACAAACTAAGTAGTCCGGTTATGCTACATCTTAAAAATATTATTTACATAAATCGTAACTCCTATAGAAGTATATATCTTCAAATTTGCGATCAATTGATTACTTTAATTAAATCCGGAAAATTACTCCCCTCAACCAGATTACCAGGAACAAGAAAACTCTCAGAAGATCTTACTTTACATAGAAAAACTGTTATCGCTGCCTATGCAGAACTTGAAATTCAGGGTTGGATAGAGACCATACCTTCTAAAGGTACATTTGTAAGCAAAACATTGCCTATTGTTAAACCTGAGGATTTAAAATTTGAAGATATTACCAATAAGAATATACTTCACACGAATTTTACTTTCAATAGAAACCAAAACCTGAGTAATTATTCCGAAAAACAAAATTCAAATCTTCCTAAGTTAAAAGTAAACGACGGTTCACCAGATAATAGGCTGGCACCACTGGATGAATTAGCAAAAGTATATAGAAATATCACTAAAAAGAATTTTAACAGAGACTTGATAGCGTATAATGATCCTAAAGGAAACTTAACACTAAGACAAGAACTGGTTAAATTTCTTAACGATACACGTGGGTTAAATTGTGCTGTAGATAATATTCTTATCACTAGAGGAAGTCAAATGGGTATTTATCTTGCCAGCCAAATTTTGTTTGATCAACAACAGACTATAGTCGTAGGAAACACAAAC
>NZVW01000109.1 GCA_002697475.1 Aquimarina sp.
TTTTTTATCAGAAAAATATATAGGATTTACATCTATCATATCTAATATACTATCCCTTACAACGAATATACGGTCACCCTCCTGTAATAAACCACGATCTATCTCAATGGCATTAGGCTCTTGTTTTGCATCAAGATTAGCCTCTAAATACATTCCCTCTTTTAGATCGGGATTTTCTATTTCAATAAATGTAGTAATTGTCTGAGTAGATTGATCAATACTACTATTGACTCTTGAAACTTTACCGGTATAATTCTTTGTGTTATTAAGGTCTGATAATTCTACATCTTTACCCTCTCTTAATAGATCTGCATATTCCTTAGGTACAGCTACCTCCATTTCATAAACACCTGTTTCAATAAACTCTCCTAACTTTTGTCCGGGACGAATAAGTGTTCCTTCAGTGACTAATGCTTCAGTCAACACACCACTAAAAGGAGCGGATATGACATACTTAGACAAACGCTGTTCCAGATTTTTTACATTGTAATAGGTAGAATATATATTTCGACCAGTAATAAAATATTTCTCCTTTTCTGAAGAAGTTTCAGGAAGTGGAGGCGTAGATTTACTAAGATCAAAATTAGTAAGGTAGTTCTGCCATTTATCAAACACTTCAGGATAATCCAATCTTAGATCAGGCATTATTGAAGTAATAAGGTTATATAAGTTACTTTTTGCTGATTGTACAGAGGCATAATACTCTGAAGCATCTATACGTATTAAAGTTTGCCCTCTGTCATATTTCTGACCTGCTTTAAACAGTTGAGCCCCTCCTCTGAAAATTCCCTGAACCTCTGAATACAATTCTAATCTTCGTTTAGCCATAAGATTACCATTGGCTGATATCGTAATAGGAATAGTTTTATTTTGTACAGTATCAACGAATACAGTTTTTATTACTTTGGAAGCTTTTATTTTGGGTTTTTGACTACTATCAACAATTTTTTTAGCAACAAAGACAGCACCGATTATCAACAGTATTCCAACGACAGAAAGTATAATTTTTCTCATAGTTACTTTTTACAATATAGCGCCTGTCAGAAACGCTATACAAAACTATTAACATCATGGTTGTAGGCCAGTTAAAGAACTCATAAAAGTTGATTATGGAATAGCTTTTGATAATGTATGAAAAACAAAAGCTCTGTGATCACAGAGCTTTTTAGCATTAAAATCTTAAAATTCAGTTTTTCTATTCATCCGCCATTTCAGCAATCTTAGCCTTTACCTTTTTGAGTGTTTGAATTAAATTTTCAATTTCTTCTTCACTTAAACTTTCCTGAACCGCAGGAATTAAATCATACATGATAGGCTGAACTTTCTGAATAACTTGTTTACCAAAATCAGTTAGAAATATTCTATTAATCCTTTTATCATTCTCATCATTCTTTCTGATCACAAGATCTTTACTTTCCATAGTGTTAACAAGTCTTGTCATAGATGCTTTATCCCTATGTGTTATAAAGGCTAAATCATTTTGAGATTGTCCGTCATTGACGTGTAAACGTTTAAGAACACTCCATTGCTCTTTAGAAAGATCTAAACCATTATCAGAAAATGCTTTTTGAACTAAAAAACCAAAATCATAATGAATCTTTCCGATCCATGATAAGGCATGTGCATTTAAGTCAATAGGTTTTTTTGTAACGTTCATATGTATTCTAATTAAATTTTACGCTACAAAAATATTCATAAATATCAAGTAATTAAGCTTCTATAACCCAAAAATAGCATAATGATAACATAGGCTAAAGCTTTGATTATTACAGAAAAGCCAATTATTAATCAATATGATAAAATTACCTTTTGATCTCTGGTTTTTTTGCAGTTTTTGAACCTAATTTTTCTCTATCCGGTAAAAGATAAAAAAACGTTAATATTAAGAAATTTGATCTATCTGAAGCTGTATATCCTCCCAATCTGCCATAAGTTTCTCCAGTTTATCTTTTTTAGCCTGATAGTTGTCAAAAAAGTTAGGTTTAGCAATAGTTTTATCATAATTAGCTGCTAATTCCACATCTATTTCTTTAACTTCTCTCTCCAGTTTATTAATATTAGCTTCTACATTACTGAGTTTGTTATTAAGAGACTTTAATTTCTTTTGATCTTCATAGGATTGCTTTCCTGAATTCCCTTTGTTTGAATTATCCTCAATAGCTTTGTCTTTCCTTTCGATCTCCCTTAGGTTTTCAACCTTACGTTGATCCAGATAAAAATCAATATCTCCAAGATACTCTTTTACCTTTCTATTCTTAAACTCGTAAACTGTATTGGTAAGACCTTGTAAAAAATCCCTATCGTGAGAAACTAAAATTAGTGTGCCTTCGTAACTTTTAAGAGCTTCCTTTAGAACATTTTTTGATTTTATGTCCAGGTGATTCGTAGGCTCATCCATGATCAAAACATTGAATGGCTGGAGTAATAATTTACATAACGCTAACCTATTTCGCTCACCTCCTGAAAGCACTTTTACCTTTTTATCCACTTCATCTCCCCTAAAAAGAAAAGCGCCAAGCATATCTCTAACTTTTGATCTGTTCTTTTCGTTAGCCGCATTAACCATTGTATCGTGGATACTGATTTCCCCGTCCAGGTATTCTGATTGATTCTGTGCAAAATATCCTAATTGGACATTATGACCCAGTTTCATATCGCCCTGATAAGAAATTTCATCTACAATTATTTTTGCTAAGGTAGATTTACCCTGTCCGTTTTGTCCCACAAACGCAATCTTAGAACCTCTTTCAACTAATAAATCAATACCTTCTAAAACTTTTTTATCACCATATGCTTTAGAAACTTTATCAGCTTCCAAAACCACCTTACCTGGCTGTACGCTCACCGGAAACTTAATATTCATTACAGCATTATCATCTTCATCAACTTCTATTTTATCAATTTTATCCAGTTTCTTTATAAGAGACTGAGCCATTGAAGCTTTAGAAGCTTTAGCCCTAAATTTTTCAATTAACTTTTCTGTCTGCTCAATTTGCTTAGCCTGATTTTTTTGAGCTGCTAATTGTTGCTCTCTGATCTCGTTCCTCTGTACTAAATATTGTGAATAAGGTTTATTGTAATCATATATCCTACCCAATGAAATTTCAATAGTTCTATTGGTCACGTTATCCAAAAACATTTTATCGTGCGATACGATAACCACAGCTCCAGGATAACTCTTTAGGAAATTTTCTAACCATATTATAGATTCAATATCCAAGTGGTTAGTAGGCTCATCAAGTAATAAAATATCATTGTTTTGTAACAACAGTTTTGCAAGCTCAATCCTCATTCTCCAACCACCCGAAAAGGTATCCGTCGGTTTATCGAAATCCTCCCTTACAAATCCAAGACCTTGCAAAACACGTTCCGTATCGCCCTGATAATTATATCCACCTAATATTTCATACTGGTGTGTTTTTTCACTTAACTCATTAATCAGGTCGTTATAAGATTCGCTTTCGTAATCTTGTCGTTCAGCTAATTGATGATTTATTTCATCAATTTCGCGCTCAATCTTTTTAATTTCTGTGAATGCTTCCTGAGCTTCTTCAATTACTGTTCTACCCTGTTCAAAATCAATATCCTGCTTTAAAAAACCTATTCTTACTTCTTTGTCTTTTGCTATTTGACCTTTGTCAGATTCTTGCTCTCCCGATAATATTTTCAACATTGTTGATTTACCTGCCCCATTCTTGCCGATAAGTCCTACACGATCTCCTCCATTAAGCCTAAAGCTTATTTCATTAAAAAGATATTCTCCTCCAAAGGATATAGATAAATTATGTACGTTTAACATCTATTTCAGTAATTTTTGTGCAAAGATGGCTAATTTTGTGTTATCATAAAAACTTCATTAAAACCTCATGAAATGATTTATCAAGATTAAATAAATTGTGTCAGAAAAATTATTGCAAATTCTTCATTAAGAAGAGCCAGATATCGTAAAACTTATACATCACAAAAGACTACACACGTGAAATTTTTGAAAGGAACAAAACTATTTAGTATAATAACGGGATATTGCCCGGTTTGTCAAAGTGAAAGTATGTATAAGGAGCAAAATCCTTATAAACTGGGTAAAATTTTTGAGATGAATGAAAGATGTAGTCACTGCAACACCAAATATAAAATAGAGCCTTCTTTTTTTTATGGAGCGATGTATGTCAGTTATGCCGTGGGAGTTGGTTTTGCGGTTGCAGCATTTGTGATTTCAAATTTAATTTTCAATTTAGGTGCGTTATATACATTTTATAGTATAGTTGGAACATTAATCATTTTTATGCCCTTTATAATGCGTGTTTCCAGAAATATATGGATTAATTTCTTTATGCATTACGATAAAAGTAAAGCCACACCCTAATACTGCCTTGATACTAAACAGGTTTCTTATAAAATCTAGCTACGTCTACTAATGGATTTATTTGTTTTTCAAATTCAATAAAATCGATAAGCCATTGAGCAGATAATGGAGCCGTTAAAATACCCCTGCTTCCCATTCCATTAAAAACATACAAATTGCTAAACTCAAAATGTCTACCTATAATAGGTTTTCTATCTCCCACCGTAGGTCGTATACCTGCTACCTGATCCATTATCTCATATTCTGCATTGAGCACCTTACTTAATTTTTCCTTTATCTCTTCCTGCGCTTTCGTAGTTGTATTAAGTGATTTATCATCTCTGTCAAATGTTGCCCCAACTTTGTACATATGATTTCCTAGTGGAATGATAAAAACTGAAGATTTAAAAATAAAATTCATCTTCAATTTAGGGCTTTTGATTACAATATACTCACCCTTGTTTCCTAGAACCGGCAGGTGATTAAAATATGGATTTTCAACCACTTTATGTCCTTCTGCAAAGATGAGATGAGAAGATTCTACACCTTTGTATTTAATACTATTGCTATCTCTTTCCAATTCGTCATACTGAAATTTTTCTTTCTTGTACGTATTCCTTTGTGCTAAAGATAATATATAGCTATCCAGTAAATTGTTTAAATCAATTCTACCTGTATTCGTAACCTCTCCTAATTTAAAAGGAACGTTAAGTTCATTTTCCTTATAATTCCACAATACATCAGAGAGAAAACTTTTTAAAATTGGCTTATCGCAGGCTTCAAACCATTTGTTCTGTTCTTCAATAGAATTAAATCTCCTAAGCACAGGTTGATCGATCACCAAATTTTCATCCCCAAGCTTAATAGCTAAGTTCTTATAGAAAGGAATGGCCTTATCCACAAAGGCTTCTATATTCCAAGGTGCTGTGAAACGTTTTAAAACAACAGGATTAAATACACCTCCCGCTACCCTTGATGAAGAATATAAAGGACTATCATAAACCATAAAGGTTTTACCAATATTATCCAGATGTTCTGCAATGGACAATCCGGATAATCCAAAACCTACAATAATGTAATCTACTTTCATAAATATTACTTGACAAGGAAGAAGACAAAGATATCGTATATAACCAACTACAAAAACAAAAGCGATCAATTTAATAATTGATCGCTTTTAAGTCTATTATAAGATATATGTTCTTAATATGCCCACATATCCATTTCAAAGTTTCGTATACTTTCTTTGATTCTTTCACTTTCCAAAAGTTGCATAAGTGCATTATCAACTATATAGTCTCTAATTTCCCTATCACCTTGTTCGTTATCCTCCTTATAAATCACTGAATTAAATCTTCTAGCATTCAAAATATGATCGTGATTAAAAGGCATAGAAGTATTTCTTCTGTTAAAGGCTTTTGACTTATGAAGAATATCTCTAACATCTGGATACCAAACCCAGAAAAGTGGAACCAAATCCGGTTGATCTGTATCGATAAAGTTAACATCCGGAGCCACAGGTGCTAGACCTAACAGTCTGTAACGTAACTCTCCCTGTCTTTTATCAAAATACCAGTAACCTCTGATTCTGTATTCTGCTATATCTGCAGCAGATATAGAACGTCTGTTAATATACTGAGGATCTACAGTCTCTCCAGCGTTATACTGCTCATAACCTAAGTCCAATGTATCGACTTTAGTTAAGGTAGCGCTCAAATCAGCTAAAGTTCTTGTCTCCGTAAAATATGAATCAGAATATAAGTTTTTGATCTTACCATTCTTGATATTTGCCATTAGAACATCATATAGCGCTCTACGGTGAGAACCTATGTTATTAGTATCAATAGGATAATACAATGGAAAGTTTATTCTCTCATCAAGATCAATAATCTCCCAAGTTGTTTTGGCCCATAACACATCTCTCTCATCAACATATCCATACTCAAGCGGATGATCATTATCATACTTGATCTGCTCTTCTGTCTTCTTACCTATTTCATCAGGATCATCCGCATTAAGGATATTAGCCTGACCAAAAGAAGTAACTGATATGAATATAACACAGATGGTTGCTATAAAACTTTTCCAATTCATAATTCTTTCTTTTAATTCGTTAATTCAACGATTACCGGAGAAATCTTCTTCAATTTATATCCAGAATTTGTAGTTAACTGAGCATTTATGTCAATTATTTGTACAGTAGAACCTCTCTTAGCCTTACGTAATGCAGCAACTGCCTGAGAGTTTAGTCTTCCTCCGTTAACACTAACAGTAGGTTGACCTTCTACCTTAAACTTAAACCCTGTAACTTTTAATTTAATATCAAAGTCAAAATCTGGTAATATTGCACCCACAGAAGCGATCTCTAAACCATTTCTAGGCATTTTAACTGATCCATCTTCACCACGTACAGTACCAACAGGTCTTGGAATATCTTTAATTCTAAACTTCTTGCTATCGCTAACCGTACTTCCGTTAGGTAATTTACCACTAACCTGAATATTAACTTCACGTGCTTTTACAGTTGTAACATCCATTACGTACTTTCCAGCTCCGCCTAATTTTTTCAAACCAGGTGCAGAAGCGTTTACTGCAGGAACACCAGGAATAGATATTGTCATAGGGTTACTAACACCTCTATATACCACATTCATTTTATCCGCTGCAATAACAGCTGAATTTGGCTTAGGGATTACAGCATAAGAACTCTTGATTGGAATAGTCACAGTAGAATCACCTTCCTTAAACTGTAATTCACCTTTTACATCCTGCTCACCAACATTACCCGCTGGAAACTCAAGCATGATTTGACCATTCTCAACTTTAGTTTGTTCCTTTCCATTAACCTCAACTTTTGTTGGCTTTAATGTTGCATCAAAACGACCCAACACAACTCTACCTTTAAAAGTTTCTCCACTAAAGAATGCTGTCTTATCCGGTACCACTATTGCTTCATAATTGCTAAAAGATAATTCAGAAGCCTGTTGTCCTGCTAAAAGTGCTGATAAAACTTTACTTTCAGTAGTTTTAACATCCGCTTGCATTTGAGTAAGCTTTGTGATAGATGCAACCATTGGAAAACCTTCAAAATTGTACTTTAACCAATCAACTGGTCTACCATCTCTGTTCTTTACTTCTCCAGTAGCAAATGTTTTTTCCACATCATTAGCCACTGCAGCATCTACTTCTTTTACCTCTCTTATTGCTGAAGCTACGCCATCGCGATAAGTATTTACCTTTTCGACAAACTCATTCGCTGCAGCTGTCTTATTTCCTCCTTCAAACCACTTTTCGTCAAGAGTTACAGATTTATCCATAGTCTCATAATCCTTAGGATCATCAGTTCCTTCAAGAATTTCTGTCTTAACCTGATCAATGTAGGCATTGAACTCATTGGATAATTGACTGATCTTATCTGCTTTTTCTTTAAGCGGTGTATATTTTTCCGGCTGCTCAGAAGCTTTTTCAGCTAATCCTGCCATAAACGCCGTATTTCTCTCGGTAGCAATTTGGTTAGAGTCTACCAACTTTTCGTTCATCAAACCGAAAGCTGATAAAACCTCTTTTGACATGTTTAATGCCATCATTGCTATAAATACCAAGTACATCAGATTGATCATCTTCTGTCTTGGTGATAATTTTCCTCCTGCCATTTTTTAAATAGATTTTTGGTAGTTAAACTTTATTTCTTGCTAAATACTATAAATTAGTTTCTATTCATAGCGCTTAACATACCACCGTAAACTCCATTTAAAGAAGATAAGTTACTTGCAAGACTTTCCATTTGCTCCTTAAGCTTACCTGCATTTTCTGCTATTGCAGCGTTCGCAGCAGCTTGCTTTTCAGAAGACTCTAACTGCACTCTGTATAATCCATTTAAAGACTCTAATTGAGCAGCAGCCTTAGCCATTTCTTCGCTATATTTCTTCTGTCCTTGGATAGCATCAACAGTTGGAGAAATGTTTTTAGCAGCACCTTCAAAGTTACGGATACTGTCTCCTAAGCTGTTCATCAATGATGCGTCAACTCTTGCTTCTTTAAGCATTTCATCTAATTTCTTAGAAAGCATACCTTCTGGAGTAGTGTCTACTTTCGCTTTGTCTTTCTTTTGTCCTCCAGCTAATTCTGGATATACTAAAGACCAATCTAGTTCGTCATCTACCGGTTCAAATGCAGAAACTGTAAATACCAATGCCTCTGTAATAAGACCGATAATAAGCATTTCGTTACCAAACGGCCAGTGCATAATTTTAAAAAGTGCACCTAAGATTACCACGGCTGCTCCCAGACCGTAGACCATGTTCATTAACTTCTTGCTTGATTTTGAATTTGCCATAATAAATCGTGTTTAGTTTTTTTAAAAAAAATTAAAAAAAGGGTTAGTAATTAAGATATTGATAGATAATTTTGGGACTTCTATTATTTATTTATTGCGTTATCTTCTCCGGTTACATCAGTACCCATATAATCCTGTACTGTTCTGAAACCTATATAACTTCTTGCAGAGTCAGCATACTCATAATCTCTTGTACTTACTTGTAAGAAGTAAGCAACATCTTTCCAAGAACCTCCTCTAACAACTTTACGTTTGTTTTGGTCATCATTAACGTTAGGGTTCATAGAAGAAACGTACTCATAAGCTGATGGATCGTATGATGACTGTACCCATTCAGATACATTACCTGCCATATTATACAAACCGTAGTCATTAGCATCAAAAGAATCTGCTTCTACAGTATATAAGAAATTGTCCGCCGCATAGTTACCTCTTAAAGGCTTAAAGTTAGCAAGGAAACAACCTCTATCATTCAGAGCGTAAGGTCCACCCCAAGGGTAGGTTGAGGACATAAGTCCCCCTCTTGCCGCGTACTCCCACTCTGCTTCAGTTGGTAATCTAAAATAGTTTACAAACTCTTTGTTTCTCTTTTTCTGATAGGTATTTTTTTCTATAGTTCTCCAACGACAGAATGCTTTAGCCTGCTCCCAAGAAACTCCCACAACAGGATAATCATCGTAAGCACTATGCCAGAAGTAATCATTATGCATTGGTTCATTATAAGAATAGCTAAAATCTTTGATCCAAACTGTGGTATCAGGATACACTTCGATAACCTCTTCTTTAACGAAATCTTTACGTCTTCCTTGCTTAGCTCTTGCTGCCGCCTGAATGTCCATCCACGTAAATCTAAATTGAAATTTACTAACATCAAGAGTTCGTCTTCCATTATAAGACTCCTCAAGAGGAATATACATGGTATCCATAACCTCTGCGTAATACTCATCAGGATAATCTTCTATATCCCAAATAATATCCACATCCTTATTAAGTTTTCTACCTTCATAACCTGTTTCGCCTACACCACTGTAATTTTCATACATGTACTTTTCGTAAACAGTCATATCAGTAGTATCAGCATCCAGAAAAGCAAATTCTCCAATTCCACCATCATCCGGAATTTTCCCAATATCATCTGCCATAATTGCCAAACGAGTTCTTATGATAGAATCACGAACCCAAGCAACAAACTGTCGATACTCACTATTGGTAATTTCAGTTTCGTCCATGTAGAAAGATCGAACTGTTACTGTTTTTGTAGGGGCATTTGATAAGGCGGCCTTATCGTCATCAGATTTACCCATGATAAAAGAACCTCCTGGAATCAATGCCATTCCATAAGGTTTCTCTGGGTGCCACTTTTTACCTTTTGCTCCCACTAGCTCTCCACGGTTTCCTCCACCACAGCTATAGAGCATTACTGCAATAGCAAAGAGTGATACAAATTTCTTCATAACTTGTTTTAGGTTAAGATCTTCTAGATTTAAGGATTCAAACCTATCTATTTATTTCCAGAAAAAAA
>NZVW01000110.1 GCA_002697475.1 Aquimarina sp.
GAATATCCTCTTCAGTATAAGGTGTACTTTTAGATCCATCAAACACATAGTCCGTAGAAATGTGAATTAAAACGGCATCATTTTCTTTACAGGATTCTGCTAATAATCGTACTCCCTCAGTATTGACTTGATAAGCCTTTTCCGGTTCCTTTTCTGCTTGCTCTACATTAGTGTATGCCGCACAATTAATAACATAGTCAATCGAAGTATTGGCAAAAAGATTATTTAATTGCTCTTCAGAAGTAATATCAAGCTCTGATGAATTGAAAAATTCAATATTTAAATCTTTATAATTCTCGGCAATTGAATGCAGACAACTACCCAATTGTCCACTGGATCCTGTAACCACAATATTTGTTGACATATCATCTACTTTACAGAATTAATTACCAGAATAGTTTTTAAGAAAATTATTTAATGACAACAAACAAAGTATAATGAAAACTAAACCGATAAGCAAAATTGGTAATAAAGCAACTTTCTTTCTAAAAAGATCATTGACTTTTACGCCTTTCTGGGGAAACTCTGAAATAATATTTATTGTATTTTGAGTTTTTGCTTTTTGTCTGTTTAAGTCAACTATTTCGGATTTTAGTTTAGAGCCTTGGTTTAATAGCTGTATTTCTATGTTCTCATTTTCATTCCCTTCTCCAAGATTAATACTTGTAGAGCTTTCCGCCTTATTGGCTTCAAGCAATTTTATTTGTTTTATGAATCTTTGCAAAGAATCTATTTCAGAAATTTGATTCATTAAGATTGAATCCTGAACTGACAAATTCAAATCATTTATCCTCTTTTGTAGTTTGAAGTAATCATTGGTTTCTATGGAACGTATGATTGCCCTTTGGCTGTTCTTTGCCACGGTAGGATCTGTTGCTTCTACAATTATTTTGTGAAAAGGAGAATTGATATCATTAAAATTTTGAAGATAATCTTCATAATCCACTTTTTGCTGTGAGATGGTATCCAACTCACTAATAAATTCACTAAACTGTTTAATTTTTTGCGTCTGATCAGAAAAAGATTCAATTTTAAATTCTTTTATAGTCTTTGCGAGGCCAGGTGAAACATTTAAAGCCTCAGCAAGCGATTGATACTCTTCTTCTTTTGCTAAATCATTATAGAAGTTTATGTTATTATATAATTGTTGAACACTATTAAAATTAGGCTCCACTACCATATTTGATCTATACAAATCTTCACTTACAGAATCCCAATACCAACCAGCAGCTATTCCTACAACTCCCGCAATGGCAAACTTTATAAAATGTGCTCTGATAAATTGTAGAAAGACTATTAGTAAATTAAATAATCCCTTAAAGATATTTCCAATTAGCTGAAACAGTTTCTTAAAACCATCTCCGATAATTTTAAATAATTGACCTAAATCGATCTCCTCAGAAGTGTTTTCTTTATTACTCATATTCAGTAACTATTGATTGATTTTAAAAGTGCCGCAAAGGTAGTATGTTTTAAAGAAACACAAAGTAATTTACGCTAATTATTGAGTTCTTTAAAAAATGGTAATACTAAATCTTTTTGAGAAAGTTGAATTTCCGTGTCGGACAATTTCCAATCTATATCCAAATCAGGATCACTATAGATAATCCCAGACTCAGATGACTTGTGGTAATAATTATCACATTTATAAGCAAAAATAGCTTCCGCACTTAATGTTATAAAACCGTGAGCAAAACCCCTTGGTACAAATAATTGAAGATTATTTTCTCCATTTAAAATTACAGAAACGTGCTTTCCAAATGTGGCAGAATCCGGTCTTAAATCCACAGCAACATCCATTACTTCACCTTTAATCACTCTAACTAATTTTGCCTGAGCGTATTCTCCTTTCTGAAAATGTAATCCTCTTAACACTCCTTTTTTTGAAATTGACTGATTGTCCTGAACAAAATTAATTGCTAGACCTGTTAACTCTTCAAACTTTTGTTGATTAAAACTTTCGAAAAAAGCACCTCTTTCGTCTTCAAAAACTGATGGCTTAATGATGAAACAACCTTCTATACTTGTGTTTTCTATCTGCATTAAAGTAATCTGCTATTTTGGTTTTTAGAATTAATTGATTAGTTGCATTAAATACTCGCCATATCCACTTTTAAGGAGTGGTTCTGCCAGATTCTGTAGCTGAGTTTTGCTGATAAACCCCTTTCTAAAAGCAACTTCTTCAATAGCTCCTATTTTAAGGCCTTGTCTTTCCTCTATAACCTGAACGAATTGAGAAGCCTGCATTAGAGAATTAAATGTTCCCGTATCCAACCAAGCTGTTCCTCTATCCAAAATACTTACATTCAGTTTACTCCTTTTTAGATATTCTCTATTCACATCAGTAATTTCAAGTTCCCCTCTGTGACTAGGTTTAATATTTTTTGCTATTTGCACTACATCATTATCATAAAAATATATTCCGGGAACAGCATAATTTGACTTTGGTTGCCTTGGTTTTTCTTCGATTGATATCGCTTTTCCTTCACTATCAAAATCTACAACTCCATATCTTTCCGGATCGTGAACGTGATATGCATATATGATACCTCCATCAGGATTATTATTGTTTTCTAACAATTCATCCAATCCTGATCCATAAAATATATTATCTCCTAAAATAAGTGCAACTTTATCTTCCTCAATAAAATCTTCTCCAATTATAAAAGCTTCTGCCAAACCATTTGGATTTTCCTGAACTGCAAACTCAAAACGACAACCATATTTTTTTCCATCTCCTAAAAGCTTCTGAAAAAGTGGTAAATCCTGAGGTGTTGAGATTATTAATATTTCACTAATTCCTGCTGACATTAGTGTGGATAATGGATAATAAATCATAGGTTTGTCATAAACAGGCATTAATTGTTTGCTCACCGCTAATGTTAGAGGGTGCAATCTGGTTCCTGAACCTCCTGCAAGTACTATTCCTTTCATTTTATATGTGATTTATTGCTTGCTATTCTTATATTTATCTATATACCATTCTATGGTTTTTTCAATACCCGATTCAAAATTTTCTTCGGCCTTCCATCCTAGTTCTTGCTCAATTTTAGAAGCGTCGATTGCATATCTATAATCATGACCAGGTCTGTCTGTAACATACGTTATTAATTCCGTATACGATTGACCATCTTTATCAGGATGTTTTCTGTCCAGTATACTACAAATAGTCTCAGCAATATAAATATTCTGTCTTTCGTTTCTTCCTCCAATATTGTAGGTTTCTCCCAATTTTCCTTTTTCTAGTACCAGATCAATTCCTTTACAATGATCAGTCACAAATAACCAGTCTCTAACATTTGTGCCATCTCCATATATCGGGATGGGTTGTTTAGCCAACGCTTTTCTTATAATGGTAGGAATTAATTTTTCATCGTGTTGATGTGGTCCATAATTATTTGAACAGTTGGTTGTAATAACCGGTAAGCCATACGTATGAAAATAGCTTCGTACTAAAAAATCCGAAGAGGCTTTTGAGGCACTATAAGGACTATTAGGGGCATACGGTGTCTCCTCAGTAAACAAACCTGTTTCTCCTAATGTGCCGTACACTTCATCAGTGGAAATATGAATAAACCTGGAGTTTTCAAAACCTGATTTGAAACTATTAGGTGCTTCCATCCAGGAATTATATGCCTCCTGCAGCAAATTGAATGTTCCTAGAATGTTAGTATCTATAAAAACTTTAGGCCCGGAAATTGAATTATCTACGTGGGATTCTGCAGCAAAATGAATAACAGTATCAATTTTATATTTTTTAAAAATCTCAGATAAAAGGATTGCATCGCAGATATCACCTTCTATAAAATGATATTCCTCGTTTTCTTTGATATCTATGTTTTTACTATCTGCCGCATAAGTAAGTTTATCGAGATTAACAATTGCGGCTGTACCTTTTTGAGATTTATAATTTACAAAATTGGAACCTATAAACCCCGCTCCCCCGGTGATAAGAATTTTTCTTTTCAACTTAATTGTTTTTCGCTTATAATTGTTTTTCTATATAGGTATAGGAAAATATATAGTATTGAAGTAAGAAGGACAAGAGCTAAAGGAATTATAAACAACATCTTCTTATAAAGTTTCTTTTTAACCTTTACAACACCAGTATTCTCAACTATTGAAAAAACTTCATTTTCCAATTCGATTTTCTCTCTGTTTTCAGCTAGTAATTCTAAAATTTCTATTTTCTGCTTCAACAAACCAGAAATTGTAGGAGATTCTGACTCCTCAGTAACAATGACTACATTATTGTTTTCTTGCTTTTCTGACTTATTTAATGTCTCTAAATACTCATCGACAAATTTTAAGGATTTTTTATAACTGGCTACTTCAGATTTTGCTGTTTCAATGATATTTTTAATTTTTGCTGAAAAGTGATTATTAGCAAATATGTGATCTAATAATGCTTTTGTAATTTGCGTATTTGCCTCGTTTGATTCTGTAAACTCAAAAGTTATCATATGAAACTTATAAAAAGGAATGAATTTGTGGTTAG
This sequence comes from Aquimarina sp., assembly GCA_002697475.1. Classification (GTDB taxonomy): domain Bacteria; phylum Bacteroidota; class Bacteroidia; order Flavobacteriales; family Flavobacteriaceae; genus Aquimarina. The sequence continues at coordinate 4,499 of NZVW01000110.1, forward strand.
AAAGTTCCTTTTCAGAGTAATCCTGAATCGTATATAGAAAACCGTTGTCCTGATATTTATTGTGTAAATGATCAAAAACATCCTCTATGGCCACTATAGGCTTAATTTCTATAGATTTAATGTTTTCTCCCCATTCAGGTTTTAAACCAAGAGACGTCAAATAAGCTTCATCTCCCAATCGTTTATAAAAATCATTAAAGAAATTGTAAATATATAGTGTGGAATTGCTACGAGGCTGAATTATAACTTCTTGCTTATAGGTGTATTTTTCATAATACTGGTCAAGAAAATATCCCAGAATTAATCCAACGATTAGAATACCCGTAAACAAAAATATTCGCTTAACTATGAATTGTATCATCAGAAAAAATGATTGCAATAATGATTTAAAAAAAGAGCCTATTGGACTAAAAATCTGAGAAAGATAAACCTCATCTTCTTTAAAATTTCTTTGACTCATATTAGCTTAGAATTTGTTCTATTATTTTTTCTGTAATAAGGTATGTTGGTTTAACGCCAGTAGTTCCTAATCCTCCGGAAGCTAAAGTACTTCCTGTCTCTAAAGGATTATCTGAAGCGTAATACGCATATCTGACTTTAACTTTTGCACTTATACTCCCTCTGAGTTTTGATGCTGACTGAATGGCTTTCTGATAGTGTGCACCTTCCATTTCAAGACCTATAACATTCCAGGTTGAGTCGTGGAAAAACTTTAAAATATCTCTGTTTTGCAAAGAAGTTCCTAAAACGGTTATCATAGAACCATCGTACACATCAATACCATTACCTGCTAAATCCTTTTTCTTTAGTTCATTTTTAAAAGGATAATTATCTGCTGTTCCTTCAAATACGTGTGCAGAAGGTATCATAATATCCCCCTTTCCTCCTTCTAAGATCCCTGCTTTACCCATAATGGACACTGACTTAACATCCAGATATGCCTTAGAACTATCCTGTAAAAGGTAAGGTTTTAGCAATTCATCCATAGTCTCATAAGCCTGCTCTCCAAAAGCATAATCCATAACAATCAAAACAGGCTTTTCTTGCTTTTGTTTATCTCTAAGCAAGTCTGACCAAACACCTTCATCATACTTCGCTGTATCAAAAATCTGAACATTGATATTTGCTCCACTTTGATCTTCAATGTAGGACATTCCTTTTGCACTAGCTGCCTTTTCTATTTTATTTCGTAATCTACCACTTGCCACGCTGCTTAGCTGTTCATAAATTTCGAAACGACCTTTGTTTTTAAGCTCTGTCTTCAAAGCAATAGGCGCATATAATGTGTTCATTACACTGTGCATATTAGCACTTATAATGTGTAACGGTCGTTCCAGAAGGTCTAATTCCTTTAGTTTTTCTTTTATAGTATTCGCCCAAACCTCACCATGAATATGATGTCCCAAACGTTCTCTTAATACCGGACTAAAAGTAACGATACGTTTATTATCTTTTATCGATTCATCAATGGCCAGTTTACCTAACCAATAAATAATGTGTAAAAAACGTTCCTTGTTCTGGGCACAAGAAAAATTACCATACACTTTTGAGACTTCTTCAAATGTACGTCCCAATATATTTGCGGTGTGTGTTAAAGCTATTTCGCGTTCTGCTTGTGTAAGCTCTTTGTCTGAGGTTACAGCCTTTTCTAATTTCTCCCAGTCCCGAGTTACATTTCCCTGTTCATTAATAATTACACGTCTCATAATTTTATGAGATTCAATAAACAAAAACGTCAAATGCGTTAAAATATCGTAAATCTCAGATCTACCTCTGGTTATTTCGATATTCATCTGCTCCTCGTCGATACGATAGCAATTTCTTCGTCTTTTAGGTGGAACAATGACTTTGAAGTGTGAATTTTTATAACCTTCGTCACTGGTCAGGTTTATAAACCTGCATTCTTCTATTCCATAAGGCAGTCGGTCAATGACATAAAGTAAGCCGTTAAGCTCTACCTTCTCTTCTGCTATTGATCCATATATTTCAGGTCGAAGTGTTAGCAGTGCCTCTCTTAATGTTTCACCAGAAACACCCATTGGCTTATAAAAACCACGATTAAAAAGATGACGCATTGTGATGTACATTCGTTCTATAGCGCTAGAACTTTCCTGTGCACGGGTTCTTCCTTGTAGTATTAAGTTTGCCATACGTTTTTCTCCACAAAGATATGTAAAAGAATTTAGACCCAGAATTACTTAATTACGTATACATAGCTGTATTTATCACTAGGTAAACATTTCTGTTAATTGATCAGCTATTTTTCTATCATTTGATAATCTTGGTAACTTATTCTGCCCTCCTAATTTACCAATCGATTTCATATACTGTTGAAATCCTCCCTCCGGAATTGGAGTTATTTTAAGAGGTTGAAGAATTTTTCCTTCAATCAAGTCTTTGTAATAGGAATTTTGTTGAGAAAGAGCTTCGTCAATGTATTGTGAAAGTTCTAAAATGTTATCAGGCTTTTCCTTAAACTCAATAAACCATTCGTGATATGGCAATCCTTCTCCAACAGGATTGATTTGAGGTGCTACGGTAAATTCATTAACAGCAATATTTAGCTTCTCTGCTCCTTCTTTTAGTGCCTGATCTACTTCTTTGCCTATCACGTGTTCTCCGAATGCAGAAATAAAATGTTTTATTCTTCCTGAAACGATCAGTCTATACGGTTTAATACTGGTAAACATAACAGTATCCCCTATATTGTAGCACCACAGTCCGGCGTTAGTGGATACAAGCATAACATAATTAACACCCGTTTCAACGTCTTTGATCGTTATTCTTTTTGGTTTTTCTTCAAAAAACTCATCAGCCTTGACAAACTCATAAAACATGCCAGAATCTAACTGCAGGAGCATACCTTTTTCATTTTGACGATCCTGAAACGCAAAAAATCCTTCAGAGGCAGGGTACAATTCTATACTGGCTACTTTTCTACCTATAAGCTTTTCAAATGTTGCTTTATAGGGTTCATAATTGACACCCCCATAGATAAAAAGTTCAAAGTTCTTAAACAGCTCTCCTATCTTCTTACCAGTTTTTTGTTGCAGTTTTTCAAAATACATTTGTACCCAGGGTGGTATCCCGCTTATTATAGTCATATTTTGATCTACGGTTTCTTCGACTATGGCATCTACCTTCTCTTCCCAGTCCTCAATGCAGTTGGTCTCCCAGCTTGGCATTCTATTACGTTGTAAATATTTAGGTACATAATGTGCCACAATACCGGAAAGCCTACCTAATTTGATTCCCTTTTTCTCATCCAGCTCAGGACTTCCCTGTAAAAAAATCATTTTACCATCTACAAACGATGTTCTTCTGGTTTCTGCTATATAACATAATATAGCATTACGAGCGGCTGAGATATGAGTAGGGATAGAATCTTTAGTTAATGGTATGTACTTCGCCCCGCTAGTAGTGCCGGAAGTCTTAGCAAAATATATGGGTTTGCCCGGCCATAGTATGTCTTCCTGCCCTTGTACAACTAAGTCGACGTAGGGTTTGAGCTCTTCATAATCTCTTATTGGAACGTTCGTTACAAATTCATTATGACTCTGTATTTTATCAAAATTATGATCTTTACCAAATTTTGTTTTACGACCTTCAGTTATAAGGTTCTCAAAAACCCTTTGTTGCGTTTCAACCGGCTTTGATGACCATTTATTTATTTTTTGTCTGACACGGTCAGCAAAAATTTTTGCAGCGAAGCTTTTAAGAGACATTTTTTATCGTGAGTTCTATTATATCGTTAATCCAAGATTTTATTCAAAATCAATAAAATTTGCCGGGTCAGTAGGATAACCATTACGCCATAATTCAAAATGAAGGTGTGGTCCAGTGGACAATTCTCCCGTCGATCCAGCTGTAGCAATGACTTCTCCAGCCTTAACCTTTTCTCCCTGACGTTTGGTAAGAGATGCGTTGTGTTTATATACAGTTATAATATCGTTACCGTGTTCTACAATAATCACGTGACCCGTATCAGCAGTCCATTCTGCTAAAAGTACCGTTCCCGACGCTGCAGACTTAATTGGCGCGTTCTTAGGCACAGCTACGTCTATACCAAAATGTTTTTCATTAACATCAAAGCCAGAGGTGATTGTTCCTTCAACAGGTGGAAACCAGCTAAAATCTGTTACCGTTTTATCCCCGTTGAATAAGCTATATTTATCTTCTCTCGACACTTCTTCACGCAATTGCATGTCTTCTTCAGAAGGTGTCAGGTCTACTTCTTCAGGATTTAATTTTTGAGATTGAATAGCAGAGTCAATATCAAACTCCACAGTTTTAACATCCCCCGTTAACACCTTTCTTATCGAGTTATAATATTTTTGATTTACAGCTATTACCTGCGTTAATGAATCTGTTGTTGTTTCTAATCTGGCTGCCTTTAAATTTAAAGAAGTCGATGAATATCCCGGTATATATTCCCTAAGCGGAGTAAACGCAATAAGTACTGTTGTAAAAGCTATCAAAAAAATACCTGTAATTGTAAAAATTACGAATACATTAAGCCTGTTCAACTTAAATGAAACACGCTCTTCAAAAGTATCCTCGTTAAGAATCACTAAGCGATACTTATTCAAAAGTTTTTTAGCAATTCTCTTTTGTTCTTTTTTCTTCTTTGCCATAACTAATGCTTACGCAAATATACAGATTAAACTCTTAGCGTATATAACGCATCCCTATAATCCTTTTTGTATATAAAAAGTATTAAAAAACATCTATGTACGCTATTTTTAACAGTAAAAAAAACGATTTCATATTATTCTTACTAACTTTGTATTTTAAATTATAGATCATGATTTCACTTAATATAATATTAGGAATGTTTGGCCCTTGGCAAATAGCATTAATTGTAGTGGTTGTTTTACTATTATTTGGTGGTAAAAAAATACCGGAATTAATGAGAGGTCTGGGAAGCGGAATCAAAGAATTCAAAGATGCTTCTAAAGATGAAGATGAGGACAATACCAAAATTGATGAAAAGAAATAAGTTTTACTTTTTATAAAATTGAACCCGTTTGTAATCCAAACGGGTTTTTTATTCTCTATTCTGGTTATGGCGTTACCCATTTTAAGGGTCGGGCTTTCACTTCAAGTCCTCAACCTAATTAGGTTTGCGGGCTTTTCGTTACAATCCCTAACGCAATTACAACACTATGCTAAACTTAATCTATTAGTGAAAGCTGAATTCGTTTTCTACTAAGGTCCACATCCACCACAGTAACCATAAGCTGTTGATTTAGCTTAACCACAGCATTAACATCGCTAATAAACTCGTTAGCTAATTTAGAAATGTGAATAAGTCCGCTCTCTTTTATGCCTACATCTACAAAACAACCAAAATTAGTAATGTTATTCACTAAACCTGGTAATTTCATACCCGATTTAAGATCTTCAATCGTCTTGATATTAGGATCAAATTCAAATACACTGGCCCTGGTTCTAGGGTCTACACCCGGTTTTTGTAACTCCTGTAGAATATCTTTTAAGGTAGGTAATCCCACCTCATCATTAATATAATCCTGAATCTTAATTTCACTGATTGCCTTTTTATTACCTATTAGCTCCTTTAAAGCTACCCCTGAATCCTTTGCCATCTTGGCTACTAATTTGTATCTCTCAGGGTGTACAGCTGAATTATCCAGTGGATTTTCAGGTTCTGTTATTCTCAAAAATGCAGCTGCCTGCTCAAAGGCTTTTCCTCCAAGACGAGGGACCTTTTTAAGTTCCTCTCTGGATTTTAATGGTCCATTTTCAGATCTGAAGGTTACTATATTTTCTGCTAGCTTTTCTCCAATACCAGACACATAACTCAATAATGGCACACTAGCCGTATTGACATTTATCCCTACACTGTTTACGCAACTCATAACCACTGTATCCAGCTCTTGTTTCAGCTTGGATTGATCTACATCGTGTTGATACTGCCCTACACCAATGGATTTAGGATCAATCTTAACCAGTTCTGCTAAAGGATCTGCCAGTCTCCTACCAATAGATACTGCTCCTCTTACCGTTACATCATAATTAGGAAACTCAGCTCTGGCTATCTTAGAGGCAGAATATACCGATGCGCCACTTTCATTAACCATAAAAACCTGTAAATCTCTATCAAAAGGAATTTTTTTGATAAAAAACTCAGTCTCTCTGGCTGCAGTTCCATTACCTATAGCAATAGCCTCAATCTTATAGGCATTGACTAGAGATTTTACCTTTTTAATTGCATTGGTTACCTCTCTTTGCGGAGGGTGAGGATAAATATTTTCATTATGAAGCAGGTCTCCCTGCTCTGAAAGACAAACCAATTTACATCCTGACTTAAATCCTGGATCTAGTGCTAGGATTCTCTTTTCTCCTAGTGGTGATGCCAATAACAACTGCTTTAGGTTATCTGCAAAAACCTGTATAGCCGCATCATCCGCCTTTTCCTTTGCTTCATTTAAAACCTCATTTGATAACGCCGGATCCAACAGCCTCTTATATGCATCTGATATGGCTAAAAACATGTGATCCGTACATGATTCAACATTAGATTTTATCATTACATCATCAATGATATCTAAAGCATCATCTTCCGGCACTTCAATCTTAAGTCTAACGATCTTTTCGTTTTCTGCTCTAAGAATGGCTAAAAGTCGGTGTGACGGGCATTTATGTAAAGGTTCAGACCAATCAAAATATTGTTGATATTTCTGAGCCTCTTCTGCATCCTTCTTTGTTTTGATTACAGTTGAAGAAACTGTAGCCTTTCTTTGATATAATCTTCTTAATCTATTTCTGACCTGTTGATCTTCATTAATCCACTCTGCTATTATATCTCTTGCTCCCTGTAACGCTTCTTCTTCATTTGCCACATTATCATCAATATATTGAGAAGCCACATATCCTATTTCTTCTTCCTTTTGGGCGAATATAACTTTGGCCAGAGGTTCTAACCCTAATTCCTTAGCTACAGTAGCTTTTGTCTTTTTTTTCTTTTTATAGGGCAGGTACAAATCTTCAACTTCTGTAAGCGTCTCCGCCTTTATGATTTTTTGTTCTAAATCTGAGGTTAGAGCATCCTGTTCTTTAATGGCAGAAAGGACAGATTCCTTCCTTTTTTCAAGAGCTTCAAAGGCAGCTTTGAATTTTACAATTTCGCCAATTGCCACTTCATCAAGATCTCCTGTCATTTCCTTACGATATCTGGAGATAAATGGTATTGTGGCCCCTTCTTCTAACAATTTAACAGTATTGTTAATCTGTTTTTCAGATACCGGTACGTGTTTGGCAATATAGGATATAACGTTCATCTTATAAAAAATTTAGGGCGCTAAATATACTGGATACATTTGAAAGATTATAGTACTTCTAAGAAACAAAAAACTCTCAATATAAATTGAGAGCCTGTATGTACGAGTTTTGAGCAAGTTAAAATTCTATGGTTTCAATAATAGCTTCAAGCTCAAACATATTATCTCTTTTATACGTAGATGGTGCAAAGACAAAGCCTTCTGCAACCAGATATCTGTTGTTTTTCTTATCCTCAATCATATAATTCACAAACGGGCCTGCCATAAAACGATCTTTAATCTCCCAGGTACCTTTAGTCTCATAAGTAAACTTTCCGTCTATAGTTCTTTCATACAGATAGGGTGCATATGCCTCTTCAGTAATGAAGTTACCAGATTCTGTAGGTATCTTTTCTGCCCCTACAGAGTCTCTTATTTTTATTATACTTGCAATAGTGTTAGAGTCCTTATCAACTTTACTAATAGGCACTTCATAAATCATCAAATTCATACTTCCATGCTCTATATCCTTTCGGATCCAAAAGAATTTGTCTTCTTCTATCGCTACTCTGTAAGCTGTAGGAATATCCATAGTGATTCCCATCTTCTGTTGTAGCTGAGGAATTTTTTCAAGTGATTTCTTGATTCTCTCCTGCTTTTCTTTAAGCTCTATGTCTTTGTAATCCTTGATAATCCTATCAGCATTATCTCTGATTAAAGCAGCAATTTCTTCATCAGTTTTTCCGCTAATTACAAATCCAATTTGCGGGTTAGCATACTTACTTTCCAGCACCTGAAAATCTTTATCAGCTCCTTTATTGATTTTTAAGAAAGTCCTATTTTTTCTGGCAAATCCGGTAAAGGCATCTTCAGGCATTTGCCTCATAGAAAATAATGGTTCTTCCTGGGGTAGTCCCGGTACCTCTGCTGCCAAATATTTTCTTATGGTATCCCCTAAGTTTCCCTTCCATAGTTGTGGTTCAACAATTACGGACACCTCATTTATTTTTCCAACAGATTTAGCCATTGCAACTGTTGGCTTATCCGATGTATCTTTTTTTTCTTGTTTGCAGCTAACTATAACTAAGGCGCATATTAACGCCAGCATTAATTTTTTCATTAGTTTAAATTAAGTGAAATTATGACTTAGAAATTCTAAGTTTCATACCTGGTTTTATACCACTACCACTAATATCGTTCCAATTTTTAAGATTATCCACCGTAACACCCTTAAATTTTTGTGAAATGCTCCAAAGTGTATCTCCTGATTTCACTGTATACAACTCAAAATCATCCGAGTTTAATTGTGTAACTGCTTTAGATGCTGCAGACTTTGTTGTTGTTTTTTCAAGAGCATCTACTACAGGTCGTCTGGGGTAAATAGTTAATCGCTGTCCTACTCTTAAATTATCATTTCTTAGTCCATTCCATTTTCTAATATCACTTACCCTAACCGCAAACTTACGTGCTATTCTTCCCAGAAAATCTCCACTACGCACTCTATACTGTATTCTGTCATTCGCCTCAAAAAATTTAGGTAATGGCTTTTCTCTCTTATCAAAATCTTCTTTTGCTAAAGCATAAATTTGAGATTCATTAGCTACAAAAGCTCCTATTTTTTCATTAGGAAGACGAAGAACATAATTTTCATCTTTTATATAAGGAATAATATCCAGTTTATAAGAAGGGTTCAAAAACTGCAATTCTTCAATGTCGATCTCCATAAACTCTGATACCTGGTCTAAGGTAATCATCTGTTTTACTTTTATCGTATCAGTTTCAAAATAAGCAAACTCAGGTTTTCTTGGTTTAAAATCATGCTTATCCGCATATTCAAAAATATACATGGTAGCCAAGAAGGCAGGTAAATATCCCGCCGTTTCTCTAGGTAAATTATGCCTGATATTCCAGTAATTAGTATATCCACCACTTCTTCTGATGGCCTTGGTTACATTACCAGGACCAGAATTATAAGAGGCAAGGGCTAAATCCCAATCTCCAAAAACTCTGTATAGGCTAGCAAGATATTTGCAGGCTGCCTTCGTGGCCATTACAGGATCCATACGCTCATCTACATAGGAACTCACCTCCAGACCAAACATCTTACCTGTACCAAACATAAATTGCCATAAACCAGTTGCTCCAACTCTGGATTTAGCTCGCGGTTTTAAAGCCGATTCTACAATTGCCAGATATTTGATCTCTAAAGGAATATCCTGGTTATCCAGTTCTTGTTCAAATAAAGGAAAATAAAACTCACTCAATGCCATAAGACGCTCCAAATGCTCATGTCTGTTTTTAAGATAGCTTTTGATTACACTTTCTAAGGCAGGATTATATTCTACATTAAATGGGGTTCTGGCATTAAGTTCAGCCAATCTGGCTTTTAGGGTGTCCGTAGGCAAATCTTTATATTCTACCGGTTGGTAATCGAGCTCTGTAACCGATTTATAAATGGTATCAAACAGACTGGAATTATAAAGCTCCTCTCTCCAAATGGAATCTAGAGCTGCCATTCTGGGATGATCCTTCACAGAAAAAAAAGTAGAATCCTTGGTTGTAGCAGAGACTAAAGTAGTGGTTTGTAGTTCTTTTCCTGTTGTATTAATATGTGTTGTGGAGTCTACAACCTTTAAAGTACTTTGCTGCACCTTCAGATTCTTATCCAAAACTATTTTTTTCTGGTTTTTAGGAATTGAGTCTTGTGCTGATCCTGCAAAACTCAAAATTAAAAAAGCGAAGAACAACAATCCACTTCTCTTCATAGTATCTTATCTATTTATGTTTATTCCTTTGTTGTAATCAGAGATCATAAACCGTGTGTTTTCAATACTTTACCCACAATTATTATATCGATTAGTGCGAAAATCGTATTTTTTTTCTAATCCGCAAAGCTTCCATACGTTAAAAGCACAAAAAAATCAGTCTAAACGACTGATTTTTAAAAATTTATGTCTTTAACACGTCTTTTCTTTCAGTTTTAACGTTTTACTTCATCATCTTTTCTGGTCAATGCAAAGTAAATTACATATATCCAACTCAGAAGACCCGCTAATATTGCCCATAGTATAGATTTATTACGCTCCCAACTTATAACAACTGCAATAGCAGAACCTAACCCGATACCTGATCTATAGTAAAAATTATGTCCATAAGCCTCAAATGCAAGTGGCTCATGATATGCAAAAAGGTTATTTACAGAAAGAAAAAGAATA
>NZVW01000111.1 GCA_002697475.1 Aquimarina sp.
ATTTTAATTGGGTCTTCCATCTTATCAATTGCAGAGTGTGCCTCTGCTTCTCCTATCTTGAATAATCTTTTAAAAAAGTTCATAATATTGTCGTATTAGTATTTTGAAAAATTTATAATTTGCTCAGAGTATTCACTCAGTAATAATCCTAGCGAGTTCAGGGATCCTTCCAGTTCGTTTAGGTCTAGATTTTCTACCTGTAATGTATCTCTGAAAATTACTTTATCTCCTGATTCATCCAGAACAAAAGCTCCGTGCACTATATCCCTATTTTTTTGCAATAAACTCTTGTAAACAAATTCGTTATTGGTGCGAATGTTAAAGATGTGCTGTTCCATAATTAATATTGGAGGTGCTACCCCAAGTATCATATTATTTATACCTTCATTTTCTTTACTTATAACCAAAATGCCATCACTACTATTTTCGTGGGTAATGTTATAATTAAGCTCAAGAAGGTAATCCTTGACCTGTTTAAAATGATCTTGCATTTTTTAGTTGTTTTGAGTGATTTTGTAACTTGATTTCTAAGGGTATCGGCGAATTATCAATATTACAAAAAGTCAATTAACTTTTCTACAATATCTACTGTTAAATTGGCGATGTAATAAATTGCGACTATCATTTGTTGTTGGTTTGATTTGTTAAACATTCAGCTAATTTTTTTAGTAAAACTTATTATGTTTAAAAAAATAACGAAAGTTTATCTACTAAAATTAGCATCTTTATGAGATATTAGCTAATATTGTTAGTGTAAATGTACAATATAAAATTATAATTGCAAATAAAATTAGCAAAAACATGTCTTTTTTTGGAAAAAACATAAAAAAAATACGAAGCGTTAAGGGATTAAGTCAGCAGGCTTTCGCAGAGTTATTTGACCTAAAGCGAGGAACACTGGGGGCTTATGAGGAGGGAAGAAGCGAACCCAAGATTGAAACCATTATTAAAATAGCTAATTATTTTAGCATTCAAATAGATGATTTACTAACAAGTGAATTGACCGTAAACCAACTTTTGAAGTTTAAAGGCGATTTGACTACAAGTGTTGTAGATATACAAAGAGAAAGTTTTCCTGCCATTCCATGTATAACTGATTCGACAACTCAGGATTATATAGCTCATTATGATAAGGACAGTTTTATTAAGGAATTACCTACTATACAATTACCAATTAACCCTGAAAAGAAATTTAGGGCATACACGGTAAATAACCTGGAGATGACTTCATATGATAAAGGTTTTTATCCAAGAGATATTGTCATCGGCGAACATGTTCCTAGTGAGGTTATAAAAAAACTAAATAATGGTACGTTGGTATTTGCCCTATTAGAAGATAAAATTCTATTTAGAAGATTATATATAACAAGTGGTAATAAGGCTGTCTTGAGAGCAGATCATAAAAGTATTGAGGACGAGGAATTAAGTGTCAAGCAGTTTAAGGAACTCTGGAGAGTACGATATGTGTTTTTTAGAAGGATTCCTGATTTTGCTGATCATATGGAAGATAAGCTGATGATTATAGAGCAGGAGCTCCTTAATATGAAAAAGAAGCTATCGTAAAACACGATGTTAAACATAGAATATCTGTAATATTTTAAGATTAAAATTATAATTAAATAATATTTAAAACTGTTTCGTGAAGATTTTGTAATTTATAGTCGTTTTTATTTGAAACTGCACAATAACCTAATTGTATTTTAATATAGAATTTAACTATTATAATGATTTTAAAAATAGTTATGTCTTATTATATATTTGTGTAGTTATAGACATAAACAAACTCTATTCACCATGGAAAATACTAACGGAACAAGTAAAGCATCTCACGATCACAGCGTCATATATGATGTAAACAAGGGTACAGCTTCCTGCCCTTTTTTAAATGGCTCGCTTAAAAGTGTTGCTGGAGGAGGAACTTCTAATCAAGATTGGTGGCCCAATCAATTAAAGCTTAATATTTTAAGACAAAATTCATCTTTAGTAGATCCAATGGATCCTGATTTTGATTATGCTAAAGAATTTAAAAGTCTTGATTTGGCTGCTGTTAAAAATGATTTAACGCAGTTGATGACAGATTCTCAGGATTGGTGGCCGGCAGACTATGGACATTACGGACCTTTCTTTATCAGAATGGCCTGGCATAGTGCTGGTACTTATAGAATAGCAGATGGTAGAGGAGGAGCTGGATCTGGTACTCAGCGTTTCGCACCGTTAAATAGCTGGCCGGATAATGCTAACTTAGATAAGGCAAGATTATTATTATGGCCAATTAAGCAGAAATATGGGAAAAAAATATCTTGGGCTGATTTGATGATATTGGCTGGTAATGTCGCTTTGGAGTCTATGGGCTTTAAAACCTTTGGTTTTGCAGGAGGTAGAGAGGATATTTGGCAACCTGAAGAAGATATTTATTGGGGTTCAGAAACGGAATGGTTAGGAGATAAAAGGTATGAAGGAGATCGAGAATTAGAGAATCCTTTGGCAGCAGTTCAGATGGGATTAATATATGTTAACCCAGAGGGACCTAACGGTAATCCTGATCCTATCGCAGCAGCTAAGGATATAAGAGAAACCTTCGGTCGGATGGCTATGAATGATGAAGAGACAGTAGCTCTTATAGCCGGGGGACATACCTTTGGTAAAACACATGGTGCAGCAGATCCAAGTAAATATGTAGAGAGAGAGCCGGCAGCCGCTGGCATTGAAGAACAAAGCATGGGTTGGAAAAACTCGTTTGGATCAGGTAATGCCCAATATACTATAACGAGTGGATTAGAAGGTGCCTGGACAAAAACGCCAACACAATGGAGTAATAATTTCTTCGAAAATTTATTCGGGTATGAATGGGAGTTAACTAAAAGTCCTGCAGGAGCTCATCAATGGAGACCTAAGAATGGAGCAGGAACTGGTTTAATTCCGGATGCTCATGATAAAGATATAAAGCATGCTCCTTTTATGCTGACCACCGATTTATCTTTGAGAATGGATCCTGATTACGCTAAAATATCCAAAGATTTCTATGAAAATCCGGATAAGTTTGCAGATGCATTTGCCAGAGCTTGGTACAAATTAACACATAGAGATATGGGACCAATTTCCAGATATCTAGGTTCTGAAGTGCCAAACGAAGAACTAATCTGGCAAGACCCTATTCCCGAAGTTACTTATGAAAGTATCGATAATAAGGATATTGAAAAATTACGATCAGACATACTGAACACTGGATTGAGTATATCTGAATTGGTTTCTACAGCGTGGGGCTCTGCTTCAACTTTTCGGAATTCAGATAAAAGAGGGGGAGCTAATGGAGCAAGAATTAGATTACTACCTCAAAGGAATTGGGAGGTCAATAATCCTAAGCAATTAGGTAAGGTAATTACTATACTTGAAGAAATTCAGCATAAGTTTAATACTTCTCAATCTGGAAATAAACAGGTTTCGTTATCAGATTTGATTGTGCTTGCAGGAAATGTAGCTATTGAAAAAGCTGCAAAAAATGCAGGTTATAACATAAACGTTCCTTTTATTACAGGTAGAGCAGACACTACACAAGAGCTTACAGATATTGAGTCTTTTGAGGCTTTAGAGCCTAGAGCGGATGGTTTCAGAAATTATGTGAAAGCGGATTATGATGTTTCTGCTGAAGAATTGTTAGTAGATAAAGCACATCTGTTATCTTTAACTGCTCCTGAAATGACTGCGCTTATTGGTGGAATGCGTGTTTTAAGAACCAATACAGATGGTTCCGAACATGGTGTTTTTACCGACAAAAAGGAGACTTTGAATAATGATTTCTTTGTAAACCTTTTAGATCTTAATACTACCTGGAAAGCAGTTTCCGGTAAAGAAGATGTTTTTGAAGGTAGCGATCGTAGGACGGGTGCTAAAAAATGGACTGGGACAAGAGTGGATTTGATATTTGGATCTAATACGGAATTAAGAGCCATAGCAGAAGTTTATGGTTGTAAAGACGGAGAAGAAAAATTTATAAATGACTTTGTTAAGGCCTGGTCCAAAGTAATGAATCTGGATAGGTTCGACCTTTGAAACTAATAAAATATCAGAGAAAGCAGAGGTGATCAACACAGGGTCACCTTTGTTTAATTCTAATTTATCAATAAGAAATATGTCTGCAATTTTTGAAGCTATTAGGGATAATAATACGGCCCTAGTGATAAATCTTTTAGAAAACGACAAAACACTCTTAAATACTCAGGATGAAAGAGGTTCTACACCTCTTTTATTAGCATCCTATTACGGGTTTAATGATATTGTGTCGACACTATTGAAATATGATCCAGATGTTAATGCTACGGATAAGATGGGTAATACTGCCTTAATGGGGGTAAGTTTTAAAGGTTATGTTGAAATAGCTAATCAATTGATTAAAAATGGAGCAAATGTTAATCATAAAAATGTAACTAATGCTACTGCTTTAATATATGCTGTACGATTTAATCAAAGACAATTAGTAAAAATCTTATTAAACCACGAAGCTGATATAGCAATAAAAGATAATGACGGCAAATCTGCTATCGACTATGCTATTGAATTAGGATATGATTTAAAAACATTAATTTCATCACAAAGTGCATCCTGAAGTAGGTAAAGATATAAAATCTGTAAACATCCGGTCAACCAGACTTAAGCGGCAGTTGTTAATGCCCCCGTCTAAGGTTGATCATTTTCAAAACTTTTTGAAGGAAAATTTAAAGTCAGAAATCCTCGTCGTTAATACTAATGTGGGGATGGAAATATATTATTACAGCCAGAAGGATTGTAGTCAGTTTATAAAGGAGAGTCTTCTTATTCATACCATTACAACTTTAGACAGTACCAAACTAAAATTCAGAATCAACAGTTCCGAACAGGAAGTTTTTCAATGTTTTGAAGAAGCGCTTACATCTTTCGCTAAATACCCAAGATTGTTTTTAGCTTATATTAAAAAGTTCTTATATCTGCAAAGAGCGAATTCAGAAAGTATATATCTAGTTCCTATTTTGCGTGGTTATTTTGAAGAGGTATATGAAAGACTAAAACATAATCATAATCTGCCTTATTTTGATTCAATTGAAAAGGCGAGATCAGCTCAAAAAATTTATGATGAAGATGACCTGATAAAGAAGTTAGTTAGTGAAATTTTAATGAAAAGACATCATAATTAAAAATCCCGCTTAATAGCGGGATTTTTAATATCTAAAACTCTGCATTTAGAGGTGTTCTGGGATAAGGAATTACATCACGTATGTTACCCATACCGGTAACAAAAAGTACCAGTCTTTCAAAACCTAAACCAAAACCACTATGCACGCAAGTACCAAAGCGTCTGGTGTCCAGATACCACCACAGATCTTCTTCATGAATATCTAAAGCGGCCATTTTTTCTTTAAGTACTTCAAGTCTCTCTTCTCTTTGAGAGCCTCCTACTATTTCTCCAATTCCTGGAAAAAGAATATCCATTGCTCTTACTGTGTTGCCATCTTCATTAAGTCTCATATAGAATGCCTTAATTTTTGCAGGATAATCAAATAAAATCACTGGACATTTAAAGTGCTTTTCTACAAGAAATCTTTCATGTTCACTTTGCAGGTCAGCACCCCACTCTTCAATGATATATTTGAACTTTTTCTTTTTATTAGGCTTGGAATTTTTTAAGATCTCAATAGCTTCAGTGTAGCTAACTCTTTTAAAGTTGTTTTCTAAAACAAATTTCAGTTTGTCTGTAAGTAGCATTTCAGAACGTTCATCCTGTGGCTTCTGTTTATCTTCATTTACCAGTCTTTCTTCTAAAAATGCTAAATCATCAGCGCAGTTATCCAATGCGTATTTAATTACATATTTAATAAAATCCTCGGCTAAATCCATATTACCATCAAGGTCACAGAATGCAACCTCAGGTTCAATCATCCAAAACTCTGCAAGATGCCTTGAAGTATTTGAGTTTTCAGCTCTGAAAGTAGGCCCAAATGTGTATACACTACCTAACCCCATCGCATAGGTTTCAGCTTCTAACTGACCAGATACTGTAAGATTGGTTTCACCTCCAAAGAAATCTTCCTTATAATCTACTTCACCCTTATCATCTTTTGGAACATTATTAAGATCAAGGTTAGTCACTTTAAAAGCTTCTCCTGCTCCTTCTGCATCACTTTTGGTGATAACAGGAGTATGAACGTAATAAAAATTATTTTTCTGGAAATATTCATGAATAGCAAAGGACAATTTAGAACGAACTCTCATGATTGCCCCAAAGGTGTTAGTTCTGACTCTTAGATGCGCTTGTTCTCTTAGTTTTTCCAGAGAATGACGTTTTGGGGATAGAATAGTCAGTTTAAGTTCTTCAGGATTAGCCTCACCTTCGACAGTTATAGTAGAAACTTGAATTTCCACTCGTTGTCCTTTTCCTTGACTCTCTACCAAAGTACCTGTTACTGAAATAGCAGCCCCGATATTTATTTTATCTTTTATACTATCTTCAATAGCATTGTCTTCTAAAACACATTGAATATTATGTATTGTTGAACCGTCATTTAATGCTATGAACCTATCATTTCTAAATGACCTTACCCAACCTTTAACTGTAACAGGCTGTAATAGTTTATCGCTCTTAAGAACATCTACTATTTTACTATGCTTCATCTGTTTATTCTATTTTTTATGATTCAGAATGAATTTGCCAAATCTTAATTTCTAATTGAAAAATAAAATGGTTTGGCCCATTTCATGTGTGTTTGAATTTTTCTTAAATTTTTAAGGTAGCAAAGATAATTGTAAATATTAATGTCACCTAATGAAGGTTTTTAAAAAATTTGGTATTTAAGATTTGATTTAAGAATTTCTTTATCAGAAACCATAACCTCAAGAAGGTTTTTGAAACATCGATTCTACGTATATACCACAAAAGGGTTACTTTTCGACAGGTTCAAATGTTAAAATCAAACTTTTAAAGCAATTTTTGTGTGTTAAAGTTTAATAATGTTTTATATTTAATTATTTGATATACAGTAAATTGAATATTATTTAAATTTTTTTACTTGTATTTTTTTTGTTAAAAATGAAGATATTTCATACAAGGGGGGAAAAATCCCCCCTTGTGACTATTTTATAATAGATAAACGGTACGTATCTTGCATGTGCAATTATGACGATTGTGTTTACGTTAAGTTTAGTTCGATAGGTTTTGGGGTAATCTATCTTACAAAGTCCTACAAATTTTGTAGGGCTTTTTTTATTTCAGAACTTATACATTATCCTCTTCTACCAGTTCTTCGTCACTTGGTACAATTTGTATGGCTGGTTCTTTTAAGGTTTTCTTATTGGCTATGCTTCTCTCCAGAGATAGTAATAGTGAGGGAAGCAGCAGCAGGTTAGATAACATGGCAAACAATAATGTTGTAGAAACTAGTCCTCCAAGAGCTTTAGTTCCACCAAAACTGGATATCATAAAGACTGAGAACCCAAAAAATAAAACTGTCGAGGTATAAAACATACTTAATCCGGTTTCTCTGAGTGCTGCAAAAACAGATTTCCTTATTCTCCAGTGATTGGCTTTTAATTCTTGTCTATATTTTGCTAAGAAATGAATAGTATCATCAACAGAAATTCCAAAAGCTACACTAAACACCAATATTGTAGAGGGTTTTATGGGCACTTCCAGGAATCCCATTAATCCGGCGGTCATAAGTAAAGGCAATAAATTAGGGATTAATGAGATGATGATCATTTTGACTGATCTGAACATCCAGGCCATAAACAAAGCTATCAATACTATGGCTAATCCTAATGATAAAGTAAGGTTCCATACCAGATAATTTGTTCCTTTTTGGAATATTAGTGCTTTTCCTGTAAAAGAAACATTATATCTCTCTTTAGGAAACAATTTTTCCAATTTTGGAGCTAACGTTTCCTCAATTTTCTCCATCTTTTCAGTTCCAATATCTTTCATAAAGACGGTTATCCGTGCATATTGCCCTGTTGAGTCAACATAGCTCTGCATTACACCGGCTTTATTTTCAAAACTCTTGGCGTACGGGAGGATAAAGTTCCTTTCCTGACTTGTTGGTAACTGATAATACTTGGGGTTATCGTTGTAAAATGCTTGTTTAGAATACTTGACCAAATTGACAATAGAAATGGGTTTTGAAAGCTCTGGAATTTCTTCCAGTAATTCTTCAAGCTCATTCATTCTCTTCAGCGTTGAAAGCTTAAGTACGCCTTTCTTTCTCTTAGTATCGATTAGTATTTCCAGAGGCATTATACCGTCAAACTCTTTTTCAAAAAATTCAATATCTTTAAAAAAGCCAGCGGATTTTGGCATATCTTCAAGTAAACTTCCGCTTACTTTAATCGTGTAAATTCCGATTATACTAACTACCAAAATGACTATAGAAACAGAGTAGATGGCAATTCTTTCGTTTTTAACCATTCTCTCCATCCAATCTACTAATTTCTCTACCCAGCTTTTACCCAGATGCTTAAGA
Source organism: Aquimarina sp. (assembly GCA_002697475.1). GTDB lineage: Bacteria > Bacteroidota > Bacteroidia > Flavobacteriales > Flavobacteriaceae > Aquimarina. The sequence goes on from NZVW01000111.1 coordinate 8,484, forward strand.
TGCCTTTCTTTTGGTTGAGGCATATAGCTGTAGATGATAGTAATTACAAACAGGCATAGTATAAATAAGGCAACTATATTTATTGATGCTACTATACCAAATTCCTTAAGTAGCTTACTTTCGGTTAAAGCAAATGTGGCAAAACCTGATGCGGTAGTAATATTAGTCATTAAAGTGGCATTACCTACCTTAGTAATTACACGTTGCAAAGACTTTGCTTTATTACCATGTTTTTTTATTTCCTGTTGATATTTGTTGATCAGAAAAATACAGTTAGGTATTCCAATAACAATTACAAGAGGAGGAATGATCGCAGTTAGTACAGTAATCTCATATTCTAGAAGACCTAAAATACCAAAGGCCCACATTACTCCAATTATTACTGCGGTCATTGAAATAAATGTAGCCCTAAAGGATCTAAAGAATAAGAAAAATATTAAAGAGGTTACAAATAGCGCTGCAAGGATGAAGATTTCTATTTCATCCATTATATTTTGAGAATTCAAGGTTCTGATATACGGCATCCCGGATACCTTTACATCTATACCTGTAGCTTCTTCAAAGTCTTTTATCTTTGGATCCAGTATATCCTCTATAAATCTTTTTCTCTGTATTGTATTAACAATATCTTTTTTGAGATAAAGAGCGCTTTGTATAGTCCTGGAATTTGGACTATAAACAAGACCTTCATAGAAAGGAAGTTCTTTAAAAAGTTCCCTCTCGTAGTTTTTAACATCTTTCTTATTGAAAATTGTGTCTTTTAGAAAGGGTATCAATTCAAACCTATTTGGATCGGTTTCTTTTTTTAGTTTTTTAAGATCTCCTATAGAAATTACCAGGTCAATTTCCTCATACTTTTTAAAAGATTGATTGAGGTTATACCAGGCTTTGAATTTTTTTGGAGTGAATAAAGTGCTGTCTTTTACTGCTAATACAATGAGGTTTCCTTCTTCTCCAAATTTATCCAGAAAATTCTGATATTCTATATTAACGGGGTGATCATCAGGAAGAAGATTAGCTTCTGTAAAAGAAAAACGCATATGTTTCCATTGAAAACCTAGTAAAACGGTTATTCCTAATATAATTATTAAGATGATTAATCTGTTACGAAGAATGATACTTGCTAATGTGTTCCAAAAACCTAGAGTAAGTAATTTTGCCATGCTTTATTTTCCTTCTGCAAATGTAAGGATTTAGGGTATTTTAAAAAGAGGTTTTTAAGGAAAGAATATTGTCTTTTATCTTAGAAACTAAAGCTTTAGATAAAAGGTAAATTTAAACGATAAATTGTCCTCAAATTGTGGCAAGTGATAAGCGCCATAGCGGTAGGCTAAACTTACGCCGAAACCGGCAAAAATTTTATTGAGTTCTAAACCTGATTCCTGATAACCGTGCTTTAACGAATTAAAAAATACACCTTGATGATTTGCCTGATTACTGACATCACCAATAGCATAGCGATTGATTAATGATAGTTCTGGTTTAATTGTTTCTGAAATCCTGAACGGTGGTAATTTGTGTCTGATCTGAAGCGTAACTAATTTGTCACTAAAGAACTCACCAAAATACATCGTTTCAAAACTTCTTCTGCCCGCTACAGAAAATCGTTGTAAAACGGTCTCTTTAGTTGGTGCATTAGGGTAGGCATGGAATAGATGTGTAAGAGGTATATTTCCTGAAGCAATATCGGCTTCAAATAAAAAGCTTGTTTGTGAGAGATTTAATCGATTAACTACGTATTCTGTTTTAATCCCAATTTTACTGTAATTAAAGTTACTTTCTAAAAAACCTTTAAAACCATGTGTGTATTGAGCGGTAATCTTTGGGTAACCGTCATGAATTTCTTTATAGCCGTTAGGTGTTTTTAGGTATTTGCTAAATGGAGTCCATCTAAGGGACAAAGAGGATTCTGCCATCTTATAGGATGAAAATGCTACTCCATCGTCAACGAATGTATAGCCGCCGGTCTGATCTATGTTGCTAACAGATACCTGAGTTTCTGTCAACAATTTAGGAGAAATCCTATGCTGCAAACTAGTACTCAAGGTTTTATGTTTATAATAAAAATCAATATTAACCAATCTGGGCTCAAATAATGAATACACTCTTCTGTCGGTCAGATAAGCATAGCTTCCTACTTCTTTTATATCATCCTGATAATTGATATTTAGCCATGATCGGGAATCTTTATTCAGTAATATTCCTCCTCCTAAACCATATTTAAAACGATGATCTCTGAATCCATAAACGAGATAAGACTCCAGTCTAAATTGCTCAGAAAATTTTTCATTGGTTTTTCCTCCTAATCCTGTTCTTATCCCTTCATAGTTGTTATATTTTAGTGGATAGGTAAGATCAAAGTTGAAAAATCCCAAAGGATAGTAGCCTATACTGAAACTCTGTAGCACATCTATTCTTCGTTCGATTCTTTGTGCTTTTACTATACTATCCACCACAGCAAAAGAATAGATGTCTTTTGCTGTAATTGTATCCGTTCTATATCTTTCCCAGTAAATTTCATCTCTGTTAATAGCATCAGGGTCAATGGAAATTGCTGCTGTACTATTTTTTAAGGTGATATCAGGATCTAGCTCAATTTCATAGATATCGGTTTCTGAAATTAAAAAGTCATTATTAGCAATTTCATCTTTTCTGCTATTTTGAAGACTTCCTACGGATATTTGTCCTCCAAATAGACTTACTTTTTGTTTTCCAAAACCCGGTTTAATAGTAAGTATTTGATTGGTAGGGAACCAAATATTTTTTTCGCTAAAGAATTTAAAATCATGAGTAACCATAATATTCACTTCTCCCTTTACTTCAGCTATAGCTTTTTGTATTGCAAACGATTCCATATCCAAATACAAAACACCCTCTAAACTAGCTACTTTTTTGGATCTTCTAGGTTGAAACAAAACTACATATGCAGGTTGTGATCCTTGTAATGTGTCTATCACCTTATAATAGTAGTTTTTAAGTGCATTATCTGATAAAGGACCAGCATACCTGTTATTAAAAACAACATAATCCTGTTCATATAAGGAGGTAGATTGCAATTCAATGCCCAGTACATCGTATACGGGCTTTTTGAAACCTGTCATCCTGTTTGCCAATACGGTTTCTTTGACTCCTTTATTTCTCTGAAATTGATGAATACTTACTTTTTCTGAAAGAAAGGAATGTGCTTTATTAAAAATACTTTCAAAATCTACATCAGCAGTATCAGTTGATGCCAACTGGGCCTCATTGTCTTCTGTAATTTTAAACTTGCTATAACTTTTATATTGAAAAGTCTCAAGTCTTTCCAGTGGATCGTTTTGTTTCTTTCGTTCTATTGCTTCATTTATAATTTTTAAAGCAATATTCCCTTCATCATCAATTTTTACGGCCTCTAAACTTTGAGGTTTTGGTGCAAGTTTAATGAGGATATCAGATTTTTTGTCGGCACTTTTTATAGTAATTTTAGAGGATCTATATCCTAGATAGCTAACTGAAATTTCGAATGGGAGCTTGTTACATTTAAGATGAAAATCACCTTGAGAAGAGCTTAGTGTATACGAATTCTCTGAAGTAGTAAGCGTTGCAAATGGTAAAGGTTCTCCTGTACTCTTATCAATAATTTTCCCCGAAATGTTTATTTGTGAAATAACCATTAGAGGGGCAAATAGCAAAAGGCCAATAAATATGTTACGCATTCGCACAAGATGTTCAATCCAACTAATATACAAAAAAAGTGTTTCGATACTTACGAAACACTTTTTATGCCAAACTAGTCGTTTTATTATACGGTCATTATTTCTTTTTCCTTAACAGCAAGCATCTCATCAATTTTTTTGATGTATTTATCTGTTAATTCTTGAATATCCACTTCAGTGTTTTTTGCCAAATCTTCTGAAAGACCTTCTTTTTCTAATCTCTTTATTTCATTGTTGGCATTTTTTCTATCATTTCTAACACCAACTTTAGAATCTTCAGCTTCAGCTTTAGCTTGCTTAGCCAGATCTTTTCTTCTTTCTTCAGTTAACGGTGGGACATTAATAATAACGCTTTCACCATTATTCATAGGGTTAAAACCTAAATTGGCGTTTAAAATACCTTTTTCTATTTCTCCAATTAGCGATTTCTCAAATGGTTGTACTGTAATTGTTCTGGCGTCAGGAGTACTTATGTTACCCACCTGATTTAAGGGAGTCGGAGATCCATAATATTCCACCATAACTCCACCTAACATTGCTGGAGAAGCTTTTCCGGCTCTGATATTTAGGAGTTTTTTTTCTAAATGTGCAATTGCACCTTGCATAGCCTCTCTTGTAGAATCCAGAATAAATTGAATTTCTTCGTTCATTTTTTAAGACGTTTTAATTGTTAGTTATTTTTATGTGGACCAACAAATTTATAAGTTGACTTGTGTTCCAATAGGTTCGCCGGAAACCACTTTGTATAAATTTCCAGCTTTGTTCATATCAAAAACAATAATAGGTAATTCATTCTCCTGACTAAGTGTAAATGCTGTGGTGTCCATTACCTTTAGTCCTTTTCTCAGTACGTCATCAAAGGAGATAAAATCGAACTTAGTTGCATCAGCATTTTTCTCAGGGTCAGAAGTATAGATACCATCAACTCTTGTCCCTTTAAGAATTACATCAGCATTTATCTCAATAGCTCTTAAAACAGCCGCAGAATCAGTAGTAAAATAAGGATTTCCTGTTCCTCCACCGAATATAACTACTCTTCCTTTTTCAAGGTGTCGGATAGCTCTTCTTCTGATAAAAGGTTCTGCAACTTCATTAATTTTTACTGCGGATTGTAGTCTGGTAGGTATCTTAGCATCCTCTAATGCACTTTGTAATGCTAATCCATTAATTACTGTGGCTAGCATCCCCATATGGTCTGCCTGTACACGATCCATACCTTTGCTGGCACCTGCAACACCTCTGAAAATATTACCTCCACCAATTACAATTGCAACCTGAACTCCCTCGCTAGTAATTCTTTTAATTTCCTGAGCGTACTCAGCTAATCTTTTAGGATCAATCCCATATTGCCTTTCGCCCATCAAAGCTTCACCAGACAATTTAAGTAATATTCTGTTGTATTTCATTTTGTTTTTGCTGTGGTGCAAATATAGTGATATTATCAATTAAGAAAATAGTTTGTTGTTTCAAACAATTACGCTTTAAATACAGTTATAATGAAAGATATAGAAAATGCCCCATTAAAAAGGGTGTTTTTCCCCCACTTCTGCTATTGTGTTGACAAAGTTTATGTCATAGGTTTGCATAGAGAAAACAAAAAATGGGGGAATGAGAAATATTCTTGGAATAGCGATCAGAAATTTTTTCGAAGTAAGAATTTTTACAACAGTATAAATTGAAACTTCAGGCTAATTGGGGAGTTAGTCTTTTTTGGGGTAACATTTTAGAGGGGTCTAAAGTGTTTAGAGAAAGTAACTGTGAGTTAGGAAAAGGATATTTCCATCATGAAGAAAGCCGCTTCTATAGAAGCGGCTTTTATTTATTCGTATAACAAAAGGGTTTAACCTTCTTAGGTTGATTAATTAACCTAGTGCTACTCTTTCAAAAGCAACAACTTTAACGTCACTACCTAAAGTTTTCACGTATTCAGCAACACTTTGCTTACCGTCTTTGATAAAATCCTGGTTCACTAAAGTATTGTCTTTAAAGAAACGCTTAATTTTACCTTTAGCAATGTTTTCTAACATTTCTTCTGGCTTGCCTTCTTGACGTAATTGATCTTTAGCAATTTCTATTTCTTTGTCAATTGTGTCCTGATTTACACCTTCTTCATTAAGTGCAATTGGATTCATAGCAGCAGCTTGCATTGCTACATCTTTTGCAACAACTTCAGCACCTTCTGCAGCAGCAGATAAACCTGTTAACACACCAATTTTGTTACCGGCGTGGATGTAAGAACCCACAAACGGAGCCTCAAGAGTTCTGAAATCTCCGATCTCAATTTTTTCACCAATAACTCCTGTTTGTTCAGTAAGTTTATTTTCTACAGTAATTCCGTCAATATCTTTAGCTAATAATTCTTCTTTAGTAGATACTGACAACGCTAACTCTGCTAATTGATTTGCAAGGTTGACAAAAGAATCGTTTTTACCAACAAAATCAGTTTCGCAGTTAAGAGATACAATAACACCTTTAGTATTGTCACTGTTTACTTTAGCAATAACAGCACCTTCTGTAGATTCTCTGTCAGCTCTGTTAGCAGCAACTTTTTGTCCTTTTTTTCTAAGTAACTCAATTGCTTTGTCAAAATCACCATCTGCTTCAACAAGTGCTTTTTTGCAATCCATCATACCAGCACCTGTAGCCTTACGTAACTTATTTACTTCTGCGGCTGTAATA
>NZVW01000112.1 GCA_002697475.1 Aquimarina sp.
GCAAATGTAGCAGGTGTTTTTCAGCTTGCACCTGAATTTAGTTTGGATATTGCTCCTTCAAGTGTAGCATTACCTTCAGAAGGTATATTTAGCGCGGCTGAAGCTATTTCAGTTGTTGTTTATAATTTAGGAGAATCAACAGTAACAGATTTTGATATTAGTTATCAGATTAATGGAGGTACTATTGTTACAGAATCATTTACTGGAAATCTGGCCTCAACTGAAAGTACGACATTTACGTTTGCTCAAACAGCAGATTTATCTCAGGAAGGAGAGAATTTTATAATAGAAATAACTACTAATCTAAGCGGAGATCAGAAGGTTGAAAATAATGTAATTACCGCAGAGATAAAAAGCTTATTTTCTAAAGAAATAGGGGTTACTGAAATTATTTCGCCTAGTAGTGGAGAAAACTTAAGCTCGGAACAAGTAACTATTGCTGTCACAAATTTTGGAGGTGTTGCTCAATCTGGTTTTGATGTTTCCTATGCCTTAAATGGAGGAGCTGCTATTGTAGAAAGCTTTATGCAGACTATTCAGCCTGGAGAAACCGTAAACTTTAGTTTTTCTCAAAATGCTGATTTGACTACCACTGGGACTTATGAGCTTGAAGCAAGAACTTTGCTTATAGACGATAGTGTAGCGGGTAATGATGGTATCACGAAGAGTGTTAGTAATTTCTCTTGTACTAATTTTGAGACAAGTGTACCTGTTTCTATAACAGATAACACCACTGTAACCTCTGTGATTAACTCTACCCTTGATGAATTAATCGAAAGCATAATTGTTACTGTAAATATTGAACATACTTATAATGCTGATCTGATTATTAAACTTATTGGTCCCGGCAATGAGGAGGTTTTATTAAGTAACACTAATGGAGGTTCTTCTAATAATTTCACCAATACAATTTTTGATGATAACGCAGCTCAATCTATTACCGAAGGTATAGGACCTTTTTCAGGAAGCTTTAGACCGGAAACACCTTTTTCAGATTTAGCAGGATTATCAACATTAGGTGACTGGACACTTTCTGTACAAGATACAGCTGGTGGTGATGTGGGTCAAATTACTGATTGGGCAATAAGCTTCTGTACTGCACCACCTCTTGGTGTAGGAGAAAATTTAGATCCTAATAACGATCTGATTATTGTTTATAAGGAAAATAATCAATTCGAAATCAGATTCGAGTCTGATACAGTAAATGATCAGTTAGATATGGATATATTTAATCTTAGTGGTCAGAGACTGCTATATTACAGATTGAATAAAGACTCAAAAGGATATTATTATGATCTTGATATGTCCTATGCTTCTTCAGGAGTATACTTAGTAAGACTTAAGGATAAACAAAACAGATCAAAAGTTAAGAGACTAGTGGTTAACTAATCAACTAAAAGACTAATAAACAAAAATGCCGTTCCTATTATTAGAAACGGCATTTTTCGTTTATATACGATATCTTATTTAAGCCAAAATTCAGCTTCAGTTTTTTCTGAAATTATAGTTTTAAGATCAGCTATAGCAACTCTTTTTTGTTCCATGGTGTCTCGATCTCTCAAGGTTACAGTTTGGTCATTAAGCGTATCATGATCAACAGTTATACAAAATGGAGTACCGTTAGCGTCCTGTCTTCTATACCTTCTACCAATAGCATCTTTTTCATCGTAAGCTACATTAAACTTCCATTTAAGATCATTAACAATTTGTTCAGCAATTTCAGGTAGTCCATCTTTTTTAACCAGAGGAAGTATTGCTGCTTTAACAGGTGCCACGACAGCAGGTAATTTTAAAACAGTTCTTTCTGATCCGTCTTCTAATTGTTCATCTTGTAAAGCATTAGAGAAAACAGCTAAGAAAAGACGATCAAGACCTACAGATGTTTCTACAACATATGGCACATAACTTTCACCAAGCTCAGGGTCGAAGAACTGTAGTTTCTTACCGGAAAACTCTTCATGTGCTTTTAAATCAAAATCTGTTCTGGAGTGTATGCCTTCTAATTCTTTGAATCCAAATGGAAAATTAAACTCAATATCAGCCGCCGCATTAGCATAATGTGCTAATTTTTCATGATCATGAAATCTGTAATTTTCTCTACCTAACCCTAAAGATAAATGCCAGTTTAAGCGAGTCTCCTTCCAGTATTCATACCATTTCATTTCTTCCCCAGGTCGCACAAAAAACTGCATTTCCATTTGTTCAAACTCTCTCATTCTGAAAATAAATTGTCTTGCAACAATTTCATTTCTAAAAGCCTTACCTGTCTGAGCGATACCAAAAGGTATTTTCATTCTTCCGGTTTTCTGAACATTTAGAAAGTTAACAAAAATACCTTGAGCAGTTTCTGGTCTTAAATAAAGATCCATAGCAGAATCTGCTGAAGCTCCCAGCTTAGTACCAAACATTAGATTGAATTGTCTTACATCTGTCCAGTTCTTTGAACCTGTTTCGGGATCAGCAATTTCTAATTCTTCAATAAGTGCTTTTACATCAGCTAAATCCTCTTTTTCCAGAGAAGAGGCCATTCTTTGTAAAATTTCATCTTTCTGAGCTAAATATTTTATAACTCTTGGATTAGTAGCTACAAACTGAGCTTCGTCAAAATCATCACCAAAACGCTTCTTAGCTTTATCTATTTCTTTTTGAGCCTTTTGATTTAGTTTTTCTGCATAGTCTTCAATAAGAACATCAGCTCTATATCTTTTTTTAGAATCTTTGTTGTCAATTAGTGGATCATTAAAGGCATCTACATGGCCGGAAGCTTTCCACGTAGTCGGGTGCATAAATATGGCGGCGTCTAGACCCACAATATTTTGATGCATAAATACCATACTCTTCCACCAGTACTCTCTTAGGTTCTTTTTTAACTCTGCACCATTAGGTCCGTAATCGTAAACGGCACTTAGCCCATCATAAATTTCACTGGAACCAAAAATATACCCATACTCCTTCGCGTGGGAAATTACCTTTTTAAATATATCTTCTTGCTTTGCCATAAATGCAAAAAATTGAGTTAGAATGATTAAAACGCGAATTTATTCAAATAATAATGTAGTGAAAAGGTTATTCGCTATAAAATGAAAAAACCCTCATATTTTTAATAATATGAGGGTTTTGTATAGGTTTGTTTAAAACTATTTCAGTTCAAACTGTGTATTTGATATCATTTTAGGTCCAGAGAAAAGGTTAACAACATAGTTACCTTCTACAAGTTCTCCTTCTGCTGTATCTACAAGAATACACACATCTAATGCATCGTTTTCATAGAAGACTTTATTTCTACCACTATATGTTAGTACTGCATCATCAAAATTTACAGAAATTTTATCTCCAATAAGGTTATTTTTTGGATTAACAACCTGTACAAAAAGATCTTTATCTCCTTTTTCAGTTAGTTTATTTGGTGCTAATGTAAAGCATACTCTCACTTTTTCTGCTCTACTAGCTCTATTTGTAGTCACAATTTTACCGCTACTACGAACTCTCACACCTTCTGCTTTAATATTAGCAGCAGTTAAAGCTGACCCACGCTCAACAATTTCCGCAAGTTTATTGTTTTGAGTAGCTAAAGAATCAGAATAGATAATTCTTTGGTTCAACACTACCTGAGTACTATCTAAATCCTTACCAAGTTGAGTATTAGCAGCTGTAAGACTATCTGCAAGTTTAAAAAGTCTTTCTCTTTCTTGCTTTAATTTGCTAACTTCTCTTCTGTATCTTGCGATTAAAGCTAAGTTGGCTTCATTATCTTTAACACTATCTAGAAGTACAACGATTCTTTCCTTTGCCTTTAATAGATGATCATCCATTACTTCATTTAAGGCTATAGCATTGTCATATTTTGTGATTAATTCTCCTAATTCACTTTCAATAACTTCTTTTTCTTCTTGTAAAATAGCCTTGTTTCTTTTTTCTTCGTTATAAAATTTATAGGTAAAAATCCCAAGAATTAATAACAAAGCCCCTAAAACTCCAATAAGGATTTTTAGTGTTAGATTATTGTTTTGAGTTGTCATAATAAATTTCTAAATTAATTTTTGATGGTTAAATAGTAGATTAAAATTAGCTAAATATAATAATTAATGTCAATTCCCCTAATAATATGCTGAGAGACTTGGCCTATTTGTTTTTCCCTTATCACTGCCCTGGTTGTCACAATCCTTTGTATCGCAACGAGGGAGCTATATGCTTTTCTTGTCGTCATCTGCTACCACTAGGAGATTTTCATAACGTAAACGCAAAAAAACTTGAAAAAGTATTTTACGGGCGTGCTAATATAGAAAATGCTACGGCATTATTGATCTTTCAGAAAGAAAGTATTGTGCAAAAAATTATTCATGATCTAAAGTACAGAGGCAATCAAAGAATAGGGCAAGAGCTAGGTAAGTGGTTAGGAGCAGAATTAGCAAGAAACAATAATTATAATAATATAGACATTGTAGTTCCAGTGCCGTTGCATAAGAAGAGGCTAAAAGAAAGAGGTTATAATCAAGTAGAACGATTTGGTAAAGAAATTGCATTGGCATTAAATGCACAATATCAGGATAAGGTATTACTAAAAAAGTCATATAACAAAAAGCAATCCAAATCAGGTAGATTTCATAGGTGGATGAATACTTCTGAAACATTTACTATGACAAACACGTCTTTGTTAGAAAACAAGCATATTTTATTGGTTGATGACATAATTACAACAGGTTCAACAATCGAAGCGTGTGTAAATCAATTAAAAAGTATTAAAAAGATAAAGATAAGTGTTGCTGCTATGGCATTTACAGAATCTTGAAAAGATGGGTTAACCTACACAAAGATGAAGTATTTTAAGATAAATAATTGTTTCTTTGCGTATTCAAAATTATAGATAGAATGTCTGATAGACTCAAGGTTATAGTATATTATTTTATAGGTGTTGTTATCATTATGAGTTGCGCTAAACGTGGTTCTATTTCTGGAGGAGAAAAGGATATTACCCCCCCAAAATTTACAAAAGCCACACCTCCTAATTATTCTACAAATTTTGATAAACGGGAAATAAGAATATACTTTGATGAATATATTACCTTAAAAGATGCTCAGAAACAGGTCATTATTTCTCCTCCTATGAATCCACAACCTACAATTACACCTTTAGGGGGAGCAAGTAAATATGTGAAAATTGAGTTTCAGGACTCCTTATTAGAAAATACGACCTATAGTATAAATTTTGGCGAGAGCGTTGTTGATAATAATGAATCTAATCCATTGCCATTTTTCAAGTACGTTTTTTCTACAGGCAATTATCTTGACTCCCTAAGTATTAAAGGAAACATTACAGATGCTTTAAGCAAGGTGCCTGATTCCTATATTACTGTTGCCCTATATGAGATAGATGAAGAATATAGTGACTCTATTATTTATAAAGATGTGCCAAGATACATAACAAGTACTTTAGATACGGTAGGTTTTGAGCTTAGTAACCTTAAAGCCGGATCATATAAACTAGTAGCGCTGAAAGATGCTTCCGTCAATTACACCTATGAACCTAAACAAGATAAGATAGGTTTTTATGAGAGATTGGTAGAGCTTCCTGCAGACACATCTGCCTTTTTTGAGTTCCCAATTTTTAAGGAAGAATTGGAATTCAGAGCGATTAAACCCAAGCAAACCTCAAAAAACAGCTTTGATTTTGGGTATGAGGGAGTAAGGGATAGTATGCGTATCAAAATACTAAGTGATACTCCTGAAGGTTTTCAATCAAGGATTGTCGCACAAAAAGAAAGAGATACATTACAGTATTGGTTCAAGCCATTTTTTGAAGCAGATTCTTTAATATTTGAAGTCGCTAATGGAAAGTATTATAAAGACACTATAGTTGCTAGATTTAAAGATCAATACAAAGACTCTTTGAATATTACTACGTTAAGCAAGGGGAACTTGCCTCTAAACGAAAACTTTCGGTTAAGATCAAATACTCCTGTGGAAACGTTTAACGACAGTCTTGTAAGATTATTTGACAAGGATACTCTTTTGGTACCATTCAGTAGTAAAATTGATCGGTTTAATAACGAAATAGAGATTGATTTTGAGAAAACAGAAAACAACGCTTATACTCTTGAAATATTACCGGAGGCAATTACAGATTTTATAGAGAACAAGAATGACTCCTTATCCTTTAAATTCAGAACTAAAAAACTTGCTGATTATGGTAAGGTGTTTTTGACGCTGCAGAATGTTAAACAATATCCGGTAATTGCTCAATTAACCAATGATAAAGGTGAGGTGCTTTCTGAACGAATCGTAACTAATGAAAAGACTATTGTTTTTGACTACCTGGATCCTGCTAAATATAGCTTAAGAGTAATCCTGGATGACAATAAAAATGGTAAATGGGATACAGGTAATTACCTGAAGCAACTTAAACCTGAAAGAATTATTTATTATCCTGAAGTCATTGAAGTTCGTGCCAATTGGGAACTTAAACAAACCTTTGTATTAAAAGATTAGTTTAAAGTTATCACGATCATTTAAAAAACCAAGTTTGTTTCGTGTTTCTTCGATATGAGTTTTATCAAGTGTTACAATACGTATGCGCTCATCCTCAATTGCGCTTTCATCAAATAAACAGTTACCTAAGGTATCATAAACCGAAGTGTGTCCATTGTATTCAAAACCCTTACCGTCGGTTCCTACTCGATTAACACCAATGCAGTAAGCCATATTTTCAATAGCTCTTGCTTTTAATAAAGTGTCCCAGGCATTGATTCGCATTTTTGGCCAGCTGGCCACGTAGAGTAAAACATCATAATCCGTTGTGTTTCTTGCCCACACTGGAAACCTAAGATCATAACAAATCTGAGGTTTTATTTTCCATCCTTTAAAGTCTATTATTATTTCTTCTTGTCCGGCAGTATAGACTTCATGTTCTTTAGCAAGTGTAAATAGTTGATGTTTATCATATTTTTCCACACTTCCATCAGAATTAATAAAAAGAAGGCGATTATAGTAGTTATCATTTTCTTGTATGATCAAGCTTCCGGTTATCGCACAATTAAGAGACATTGCTTTTTCCTTCAACCAGGAGACGGTTACACCGTCCATCGTTTCAGCCATTTCTACAGCATTCATAGTAAAACCTGTACTAAACATCTCAGGCAAAACAATAAGGTCAACCTTTTCTGGAATTGAATTTATTTTTTCATCAAACATTTGCCTGTTAGCACGGGTATCTTCCCAATGGAGATTAGCTTGTAAAAGGGCCACTTTTAGAGATGTATTCATGCTATAAAATTAGCAATTTTTGGTCTTCTTCATTAAGTTTTGAATAACTATAACATATACAATATGAACAATAGGCTATTTCAGGGTTTTGTACTCGCCATTTTTAATTAAAATCCTTATTTTCGCAGACTTAATTGAAAGAAAGATAAAATGAGCACTAAGTTTCCTGAATATAAAGGACTTGACTTACCTAAAGTAGCAGAAGAAGTATTAGATTTTTGGCAACAGAATTCAATATTTGAAAAGAGTATTACAGAGCGCGAAGGGCACGAGCCTTACGTTTTCTTTGAAGGACCTCCTTCCGCCAATGGATTACCTGGTATTCACCACGTAATGGCTCGTACAATCAAGGATATTTTTTGCAGATATAAAACTCAAAAAGGTTTTCAGGTTAAGAGAAAGGCAGGATGGGATACACACGGTCTTCCTATTGAGTTAGGTGTGGAAAAGGAATTGGGTATCACTAAGGAAGATATAGGAAAGAAAATTTCTGTTGAAGAGTATAATGCTGCTTGTAAAAAGGCAGTAATGAGATACACGGATATTTGGAACGACCTTACTGAAAAGATTGGTTATTGGGTAGATATGGAAGATCCATACATAACCTATAAACCGAAATACATGGAAAGTGTATGGTGGTTGCTTTCACAGATTTATAAAAAAGGATGGTTGTACAAAGGATATACTATACAGCCCTATTCGCCTAAAGCAGGTACTGGATTAAGTTCTCATGAGCTGAACCAGCCGGGAACGTATCAGGATGTTACAGATACAACAGTTGTGGCACAGTTTAAAGCTGTAAAGGAGACTTTACCAGATGATTTGAAGGATGTTGAAGGAAACATATTCTTTCTGGCCTGGACTACTACTCCATGGACGTTGCCTTCTAACACGGCATTAACCGTAGGTCCTAAAATTGATTATGTTTTAGTTCAAACGTACAATCAATATACTTTTGAGCCAATTAATGTGGTTTTAGCCAAGAGTCTTATTGGGAAGCAGTTTACAGGTAAGTTTAGTCAAGTTGAAAATCAATCTGACCTTAGTTCCTACAAAGAAGAGGATAAAAAAATTCCATTTTTTGTAGCTAAAGAGCTTAAAGGAATTGATCTTGTAGAGTCAAGATACGAGCAGTTGCTGGATTATGTACAACCCTATCATAATCCTGAAAATGCATTTAGAGTTATAGCAGGAGACTTTGTTACTACAGAGGATGGTACAGGGATAGTACATACGTCACCAACTTTTGGTGCTGATGATGCTTTTGTAGCGAAGCAAGCTAAACCTGAAGTACCGGCATTATTGGTTAAAGATCAAAATGGAAATCTTGTTCCTACGGTAGATTTACAAGGTAAATTTATTGAAGAACTTGGCGAATTAGGAGGTAAATATGTAAAGAATGAATATTATGATGAAGGTGAAGCTCCTGAGAAGTCAGTTGACGTAGAAATTGCTATAAAACTTAAAACTGAAAATAAAGCCTTTAAAGTAGAGAAATATGTTCATAGTTACCCCAACTGTTGGAGAACTGACAAACCTATTTTATACTATCCACTAGACTCCTGGTTTATAAAAGTTACAGAGTTTAAAGATCGTATGTTTGATCTGAATTTAGGAATCAACTGGAAACCCAAAGCTACCGGAGAAGGACGTTTTGGTAACTGGTTGGCTAATGCTAATGACTGGAACTTGTCAAGATCAAGATATTGGGGTATCCCTTTGCCAATATGGAGAACTGAAGATGGTAAAGAGGAGATGATCATTGGTTCTGTAGAAGAGTTGAAGTCAGAAATGGCCAAAGCTGTGGAGGCAGGAGTTCTGAAAGCTGATATTTTCGCAGATTTTACTGTTGGAGATATGAGCGAAGAAAATTATGATAAAATAGATCTTCATAAAAACATAGTCGATCAGATAACTTTGGTTTCTCCTTCAGGACAACCCATGAAGCGCGAAAGTGATTTGATTGATGTTTGGTTTGATTCTGGCTCAATGCCTTATGCTCAGTGGCATTATCCTTTTGAAAACAAAGAAAAGGTTGAAGCAGGAGAACGAAAGGCTGATTTTATAGCAGAAGGAGTAGACCAAACCAGAGGTTGGTTCTACACACTTCATGCTATCGCAACTATGATTTTTGATGATGTAGCCTATAAAAATGTAGTTTCCAATGGTTTAGTGCTCGACAAGAATGGACAAAAGATGTCTAAGCGTCTGGGTAATGCGGTTGATCCATTTGATACCTTAAAAGAATTTGGTCCGGATGCTACAAGATGGTATATGATTAGTAATGCTAATCCATGGGACAACCTGAAGTTTGATTCTGAAGGTATAGCTGAGGTAAGAAGAAAGTTTTTTGGTACTTTATATAACACCTATTCATTCTTTACATTATACGCTAACATAGATAACTTCACTTATTCAGAAGAAGAAATCCCTATTAAAGAGAGACCTGAGATAGATAGATGGATTCTTAGTGAATTGAATACATTAATAAAAAATGTAGACAGTTACTATAATGATTATGAACCTACCAAGGCTACCAGAGCAATATCTGATTTTGTACAGGAGAACCTAAGTAACTGGTTTGTTAGATTAAGTAGAAGAAGATACTGGAAAGGAGATTATCAAAAAGATAAAATTTCTGCATATCAGACTTTATTTACCTGTATGCTTACTGTGGCAAAATTAGGAGCACCAGTAGCACCATTTTTTATGGATAGATTGTATAAAGATTTAATTGCCGGTACAAACGTGGAGCAATTTGATAGTGTACATTTAGCGGATTTCCCAGTGTTTGATGAGTCTGTAGTGGATAAAGGGTTAGAGCATAAGATGCAAAAGGCACAAACAATCTCTTCATTAGTACTTTCTCTGCGCCAAAAGGAAAAGATTAAGGTACGTCAACCTTTACAAAGAATAATGATTCCTGTACTTAACGAAGCTGATAAAAATGAGATCAATGACATTGCAGATCTTATAAAAAGTGAGGTAAATGTTAAAGAAATTGAGCTGATTGATGACGCTTCCGGCATATTAGTGAAGCAAATTAAGCCAAATTTTAAAAATTTAGGCCCTCGTTTTGGAAAGGATATGAAGCTGATAGCTAATAAGATACAGTCTTTTGACCAGGAAACTATTAAAATTTTAGAGGGTACAGGGCAATTCGATGTAGAAATTAATAATAAAATTATTACTTTAGGAATCGATGACGTAGAGATAAGTTCTCAGGATATCGAAGGATGGTTAGTAGCAAATTCAGGACCATTGACGGTGGCACTGGATGTTACAATAACTCCTGATCTTCGTAAAGAAGGGATAGCCAGAGAGTTGGTGAATAGAATCCAGAATATGCGAAAGGATAGTGGATTCGAGGTGACTGATAAAATTGAAATTGTTTTTAAAGAGAATAAAACGGTACAGGAAGCCGTTGCCACCAATGAAACTTATATAAAGAATGAAACCTTAACTGAATCAATTGAGTTTGCAACTGATGTAATAAATGGTACAGAAATTGCGTTTGACGACATTGCAACCCAATTGATTATTAAAAAACATTAAGATTATGGCAGAAGACGTAAAAGTAAGGTATAGTGATGCCGATTTAGCGATGTTCAGAGAGATCATTGTTGAAAAGATGGAAAAAGCTAAGAATGATTTGGACTTACTTAGAAGTTCTTATAAAAATGATGGTAATAATGGTACGGATGACACCTCACCAACATTTAAGGCTTTTGAGGAAGGAAGTGAAACAATGTCTAAGGAGGCAAATACTCAACTGGCAATAAGACAAGAAAAATTTGTACGAGACTTAAAGAATGCATTACTAAGGATCGAAAATAAAACCTATGGTATTTGCCGTGTAACAGGAAAGCTTATTAATCCTGAGCGATTAAAACTTGTACCACACGCTACATTAAGTATTGAAGCTAAAAATATGCAGAGCTAACATTTTTACGTAGCCAAATAATATAAATAATATGCAAAGTGCTGTTCTTTTTAGAGCAGCACTTTTTGTTTTTATTCAAAAAAATAAATTTTTTTAATTGTAGATGTAACCTTTTTAATTTTATAAGGTAATACTATATAGAAACCAATCAAAAATAAGTTGAAAGATCTAACTGACGAACAAATAATGATATCTGTATCAAGTGGCAATCTTGATCTGGCATCGATATTATTCGATCGCTATCAGGTTAAAATTTACAACTATTTACTTAAAATGACCAGAGACGAAACGGCAAGTCAGGACATCACACAGGAGGTTTTTTATAAGATGATAAAGTACAGAAGATCATATAAAGAAGGAAAATTTTCGGCCTGGATATATACAATAGCACGGAATATCTTTATGGATTATTATCAGAAACAAAAAAATAAAGATGTTCAATTGAATGCAGAAATCTATGGAGAAGAGGATAAGAATTATTCAGAAATTAATGAGACCAATGAACAGTTATACAGGGCTCTTAACAGGTTAAACAATTCAGATAAAGAATTGATCGTAATGAATAGGTTTCAAAATATAAAGTATAAAGAAATAGCTCAGATTTTAGGTTCAACAGAAGGTGCGGTTAAAACCAAGATACATAGAGCAATTTTTAAATTAAAGGAGTTATACCTTCAAAATGCATAGCGTATGAAATGTGATGAAGTACAAAGGAGTTTAGTAGATTTTATAGATAAATCTTTAACAGAGAAGGAAGCTTTGGTTATAAAGGAGCACTTACATCAGTGCCCTCAATGTCAGGAAGAGTTTAATAAACTATCTATGTTGTTTAAGGATATAGACAATGATGCTTTGATAAACCCACCTGCTGAAATCAGATCAAATTTTGAAAAGCTATTGGCAGAAGAGAAAAAGTCTGAACAAGATCAAAATGTAATGCAGTTGCATCACCATAAAAGAAATTATTGGAAGCCTTTACTGCAAATTGCGGCGACATTAGTACTTATGTTTTTTGCGTATCATTATGGTAAAACAGAGAATGAGAGTCATTTTAATGAAGAATTAGCAACTGTGGAAAATGAAAAACAACAGATCAAACAGGATCTTACCATTTCGCTTATAGAAAGTGAGTCTGCCAGTAAACGATTGCAGGCAGTTAATTACGCTGAGCAATTTGATAAACCTGATAATCGAATCCTGGAGGCGCTCATTGATAAAATGTTTTATGATAAACA
>NZVW01000113.1 GCA_002697475.1 Aquimarina sp.
CAATAAAACCAAATACTTTAGATATATCAACAGCGTATACTTTGAGTTTTACGCTGTTCTCATTTTTGGTATTCTTTATTTGTGGATATGAGCTTAAAGCACAAGATACATTAAAATTGATGGATCAAGGTGATACAAAATTCGATAATCTAGCCTTTATTGATGCCATTGAAATATATACTCAGGTTGCCGAAATGGGCTATAACAAACCTGATTTATTTAGAAAATTAGCGGATTCATATTATTTTACCGGTCAGGAAGAAAGTTCTGTAAGATGGTATGAACTCTACATCGAGAGCTCTGAAGAAAATTTAAATCCAGAATATGTATTTCGATATGCTCAGAGTCTAAAGAGTCTTAAACGCTATAAAGACTCGGATAACGTTATGGAGCAATTCAATAAGCTTACGGGCTATAAGGATAAAAGGGCTCTACTTTTTGAAAACAGAAGAAATTATCTGGAGTTCATAGAGCTACAATCTGGTCGATTTGAAATATCATCATTAGCTATTAACTCACCAAATTCAGAACATGCTCCCAACTTTGATCCTAAAGGCAATCTGGTCTTTGCGTCGTCAAGAGGAGAATTAAAAAATGATAGTAAGCTTCATCAATGGAATAAACTTCCATTTTTAGATTTATACATTTCAAAAATAAGTGAGGGAAATCAACTCAGTACTCCTTCAAAATTAAATGGTAAGATAAACACAAAGTTTCATGAGTCTACTTCCTGTTTCAATATAGATGGTTCCAAAATATACTTTACCAGAAATAATTTCACTGACAATAAACTAGTCACCAGTTCTGATGGGATAGTTGGCTTAAAAATATACCAAGCTGACTATAAGGATGGGGAATACGACAATATTTTGGAATTGCCTTTTTGTAGTGATGAATATTCTGTAGCGCATCCGGCAGTTAGTCCTAATGGTAATCAACTATATTTTGCCAGTGATATGCCTGGTAGCCTCGGCGAATCAGACTTATATGTCGTTGATATTCTTCCAGGAGGAAAATTTAGCAAACCCAGAAATCTTGGAGAAGCTATAAATACAGAAGGAAGAGAAACATTTCCCTATATCAGTGATTCAGGTAATCTCTACTTTTCCAGTGATGGACACTCTGGACTTGGAGGTTTGGATATTTATATCTCAGTACCGGATGACAGAGGCTTTTTTGAAGTATATAACTTAGGAAGACCTGTAAATAGCCCTAAAGATGACTTTACATTTATTATCAATGAAAAAAACAATACAGGCTATTTTGCCAGCAACCGTCAAGGAGGAAGAGGAGATGATGATATATATGCGTTACGTCAAACAAAAGAATTAATAACCTCCTGTAAGCAATATATTGAAGGAACTGTAATGGATTTTGACACCGGGGACATCATCCCGAATACCCTTATCTCACTAATAAATATGCAGGGAGAAATTGAGAAAGAAGTTTTTTCTGACAATCAGGGTAAATATGAATTGAATGCTCCTTGTAATAATCAATATCTTATTAGAGCAACAAAAGATAAGTACATCCCCAATGACAAATTTGTAGAAACTTCTGAAGAATTTGAAAAATCAATTAACCTTCCTATCCAATTTAAAAAAGAAGCATTATTGTCCAATACTCTGGAGATCCGAAAAGGAGATAATCTTGCCGAGCTCCTGGAGCTAGAACCCATTTACTTTGAATATGATGATGCCACAATAAATTATAATGCTGAGATAGAGCTCCAGAAAATTATTGCCGTTCTACAGCAAAATCCTGCCCTGATTATCGAAATAGGTGCTCACACTGATAATCGTTCAAGTTACTGGTATAATAAAAAGCTTAGCTTGGAACGTATGAAATCAACTGTTAATTACATTATTGAAAAAGGTAATATTAACTGGAGAAGAGTAAGAGGAAGAGCTTATGGGGAACGCAAACCTCTGATAGATTGTACTGATGATCATCCGTGCTCTGAAGAGCAACATCAAAAGAACAGGAGAAGTGAGTTCATTATCATCAAAACATAGGAACTTCAACATTCCAAATATCCTAACAATAGCAAATTTCCTGTTAAACTGTTATTACCATATTATTTTTGTTTAGCTTTTTATTAAATTTGATAAACAAAAATATTTTGAAGAAAGCAGATCTCCCTGTGAAAATTTGTAGCGTATGTAACCGACCCTTTACATGGCGCAAAAAGTGGGAAAAGGTTTGGGAAGAAGTTAAATATTGTAGTGATCGGTGTCGCAGAAACCGCTCTAAAATCAAATAAAATCCCTTAAATGAATACAGGTTTAGTTTGGTACAGAAATGATTTAAGAAGTCAGGATAACATCTCTCTTAAAAAAGCAGTAGAAGAAAATGACAGGGTAATTGCTGTATATTTTTTTGATCCAAAACAATTTAGTCAGACAAAATTTGGGTTTAAAAAAACTGAAAAATACAGGGCTCAATTTCTTATTGAAACTGTAGAAAGTCTTTCTACCAACTTAAACAACATAAATGTCACTTTACTTGTATTTCATAGTGAACCTGAAAAGGAAATGTCTGGAATACTAAATGATTACGAGGTCGATACTATTTATCTACAAAAAGAATGGACAAATGAAGAAGTTGAAGTTTTAGAAAAAGTAAAAAAATCCTGTCCGGCAAACACTGTCTGGAAAGAATCCTATGATCAATTTCTTTTCCATCCTGATGACATTCCTTTTGCTATTGATAATATTCCAAAAGTATTTACCAATTTTCGAAAGAAGCTTGAAAAATATGCTAATGTCAGAAATACTATAGCAATAATTCCTTTGCCGCCCCAGAATAAAATTGATAACCCTACGCATATTCCTTCATTAAAAAATCTAGGATTCCAGGAATTTGAAAAAGATAATCGTTCAGCATTTCCCTACAAAGGTGGTGAAGACCAAGCGTTAAAAAGAATTCAGCACTATTTTTGGGATACCAAAAAGTTGTCATACTATAAAAAAACAAGAAACGGCCTACTTGGTGTAGATTATAGCTCTAAGCTTTCTGCGTGGTTAGCAAATGGAAGTATTTCTCCGAGAACGATATATGCTGAGGTCAAAAAGTATGAGCAAAAAATACACAAAAATGAGTCTACCTATTGGTTAGTTTTTGAGTTAATCTGGCGAGACTTTTTTAAATATATCTCTTTAAAACATGGAAATGATATTTTTAAAATTGGAGGGATTCTTAAAAAAGAATATGACTGGCAATCAAATCCTGAATTAATTCAACAATGGATAAATGGGCAAACTAAAGAACCATTTGTCAATGCCAATATGATTGAGCTAAAAGAAACCGGATGGATGAGTAACCGTGGACGCCAGAATGTAGCTTCATTTTTTGCTAAAGAACAAGAATTAGACTGGCGTATTGGCGCAACCTATTTTGAATCCTTACTCGTAGATTATGATGTCCATAGTAACTATGGCAACTGGATGTATGTTGCAGGTGTAGGTAATGATCCTCGTGACAGAAAGTTTAATATCTCTTCGCAGGCAGAACGTTACGACCCTAATCAGAAATTTCAGAATCGTTGGCTACAAACTACTTTATTTTAAATTACTATGACTATACGACTCATCCTTGGTGATCAATTGAACCATAAACATACCTGGTATTCATCTACTGATGATAATATCATTTACTTTATGGCAGAAATGCGCCAGGAAACAGACTACACCACACATCATATTCAGAAAGTCGTAGCCTTCTTTCTCAGCATGCGCAATTTTAAGAATTGGCTTGAAGACAGAGGTCACAAGGTCGTTTACTATACTTTGGATGACAACAATAATGAACAGGATCTTACAAAAAATTTAAATAAACTCATTAAAAAACATAATGCAGATAAGTTTGAATATCAGTTGCCAGATGAATATCGATTGGATGAACAGTTAAATGATTTTTGCAAAAATCTGGATATTGAAACGCAATCTTATGATACAGAACACTTTTTAACTTCAAGAACTGACCTTAGCGAGTTCTATAAAGGCAAAAAACAGTACACCATGGAATATTTCTATCGCCATATGCGAAAGAAATATGATATTATGATGGTCAACGACTCTGACCCCGAGGGAGGTAAATGGAACTTTGATAAAAGCAATCGCAAAAAATGGAATGGTAAACCCGAAATACCTCATGAAAGAGGATTTAGAAAGGATGCGTCCGAAATAATAGACCTTTTGAATCAAGAGAACGTTAAGACCATAGGCAGTATTGACGCTTCTAATTTTAATTGGCCGACCTCCAGAGAAGATGGTTTATCTGTTCTAAATTATTTCTGTAAAAATTTATTAATACACTTTGGAGATTATCAGGACGCAATGCATACTGATGAAAAATTTCTTTTTCACAGTCGTCTTTCTTTTGCATTGAACAGTAAAATGCTACACCCACAAGAGGTTATTGAGTCTGTTATATCTCATTGGAGAGAATATAAAGAGGATATTCATATATCCCAGGCAGAAGGATTTGTACGACAAATCATAGGTTGGAGGGAGTATATGAGAGGTATGTATTGGAAAGAAATGCCGGGATATAAAAGAAGTAATAAGCTTGATAATCAAAATAAATTACCTGAATTCTTCTGGACAGCAGATACTAAGATGAATTGTCTGCATCATGCAATAAAAGAAAGCCTGAATGAAGCTTATGCTCATCATATTCAAAGGTTAATGATCACTGGCAACTATGCTTTGCTCAATATGACACATCCTGATGAAGTTTGTGATTGGTATCTTGGTATTTATATTGATGCTATAGAATGGGTAGAAATTACAAATACCAGAGGAATGAGTCAATATGCAGACGGAGGTTTAATCGCCACAAAACCTTATGTATCAAGTGGTAGTTATATCAATAAAATGAGTAACTATTGTAAAGATTGTCATTATAAAGTTTCAAAAAAAACTGAAGAAGATGCCTGTCCATTTAATTCGCTTTATTGGAATTTCCTGGATGAAAAAAGGGAGTATTTTGAAGACAATCAACGGATGAGTATGATGCTAAGTACACTGGACAAAATGGACAGGGATAAACTTCAGGCTCTTAAAAAAAGAGCTAATAAGATTATAAAAAATCCACATGAGTATTAAAAAAGAGGTTGTAAATATTGTTTGGTTTAAAAGAGATCTTCGATTACAGGATAACGAAGCTATTTATAATGCGATCCAGTCAGGTATTCCTACACTACTATTATATGTGTTCGAAAATTCGTTAAAGCAGGATAAGCATTATAGCTCAAGGCACTGGAATTTTATCAAACAATCTATTGGAGACCTGAATACTCAACTGCAACATTATAATACTAAGGTACTATCCATATCCTCAGAAGTAATACCAGTTATTAGTACGCTACAGCAATTTTGGAAAATTAATACCATTTTTTCGCATCAGGAGACGGGTATACGCTTAACTTATGATAGAGATAAAGCTTTTGCAAGATTTTGTAAGAATAATCTAATTCAGTGGAAAGAAAATATCAATAATGGAGTCTTCAGAGGTCGTACAAATCGTGAAACATGGAGAGAAGACTGGGAAACTTATATGTCTGAACCTCAATTTGAGTTTAAGCCAACTGAGTCCAGTTTTATCAATATAGAAACAATTGAAGGGCTTGAAAAAGTCTTTCAGATTGAATCACTTGACAACCAGGAAGTATCAGGGAATTTTCAAAAAGGAGGAACTTACTATGGAGTAAAATATCTCAAATCATTTTTTACAGATCGCTATAAAAATTACAATGCTCATATTTCTAAGCCAGAAGATGCAAGATTAAGTTGTAGTAGACTATCTCCTTATTTATCTTGGGGTAACCTATCCATTAGGCAAGTTTGGCAATATGCAAGACAAAAAAGAAAGGAACTACCCTATAAAAAGCAAATTGATGCATTCACCTCGCGTCTCAGATGGCAGGCTCATTTTATCCAAAAATTTGAGATGGAAGACATCATGGAATTTGAAAGTATCAATAAAGGTTACCGAAAACTCAAAAAAAATATAGCAGATGAATATCAGGAGGCCTGGAAAAATGGTGAAACCGGTTATCCTTTAATAGATGCCTGTATGCGATGCCTTAAAGAAACCGGATACTTAAATTTTAGGATGAGGGCTCTGGTAGTGTCGTTTTTTACGCATAACCTGTGGCAACCATGGCAAGCGGCTACAGCACACTTGTCACAGATGTTTCTCGATTTTGAACCAGGCATACATTTTCCTCAATTGCAGATGCAGGCAGGAGAGACAGGCATAAACACACTTCGGATATACAATCCGGTAAAAAACAGTATGGAGCATGATCCTGATGGCACATTTATAAAAAAATGGATTCCTGAACTTCAAAATATTCCTGATGAGTTTATTCATGAGCCTTATTTAATGACTGCAATGGAACAAAAGCTTCATAATTTTATGTTAGGAGAAGACTACCCTTTACCTATTGTAGATATAAAAACTACAAGAAGATTTGCCAGTGATACATTATGGAGTCTTAAAGATGATCCACTGGTAAAAAGAGAAAATTATAGAATACTAAAAAGACATACACTACCAGATCGAAATAATTTTGACTAATCGATTTACATTTAGAATTATGCAAAAAGAACTAACAGAACGAGATATTGATAGGATAATTGAAATGGCCTGGGAGGACAGAACTCCTTTTGATGCTATTGATTGGCAATTTGGTTTAGCGGAGCAAGAGGTAATTTCTCTTATGAGAAAAGAAATGAAACCATCAAGTTTTAGAATGTGGAGAAAACGTGTTCAGGGTCGCAAAACAAAACACTATAAATTGCGTAATTTTGAATCAGGAAGATTTAAGTGTACCAGACAGAAACAAATCACCCATAATAAAATTTCTGAAAGAAAATGAGTACTAAAAAGAAGCCTGATGCTGTAGTGTTTAATGAAGAAAGTGGATCTTATGATGCGTCTCTAAAAGCCTATGGAACTAATGTTGGCGCTCCGGCAATTCGAACCAATGACACCATTGCCTGGAAAAACCAAAATATTCATAAAGTAAATAAGCAAGTTAAAGCCAGGTTCGATGAAATAAAAGCTCAGTATGATGACCTGATGCAACAATACGAGTATAATCAGCTCATTTATAGCGCTAAATTTAGTTTTGAACCCGTCGTAGGGCACATATATCATCTTTATAAAGATAATAATGATAACGCCTTCTTATCTATAATTGATCCTAATGAATGTAACTTTAATCATTTAGGAAGCTTTAGACTAAACGCAGATAAAATGTGGAAAAAAGTTGAGTAATTCTTTTAACGCATCACGTATCGATCAGTAGTCTTTCTTTTTCATATCAGCAAAGTATTGCTTCGCCCTTGCGTTTACAGTAGGTGCCAATAACAATCCAGATAATAAAGTAGGGATAGCCATAAGGGCAAAAGCGCTATCAATAAGGTTTATCGCAACATCAATTTTAACCACCGCAGCAACCGTAATTGACAGCACATAAAAATAGTTATAGTACTTACCATATTTTTGTTTTGTAAGGAATCCAAGGCACATTACTCCATAATGTGAGTATGAAAATAAGGTTGAGAAGGCAAAAACCAAAACCATAATCATTACAACCACATCTCCTAGTCCTGCCGGTAATACTGAGTTGAATGCTTCGAGAGTCAAACTAATTCCATTTTGGTCAGAGTTTTGCCACACCCCTGTGGATAATATCGCAAAAGCAGTTAACGTACATATGATGAGCGTATCTACTGCTGGTCCTATCATAGCCACCAACCCTTCTCTTATAGGCTCCTTAGTTTTAGCCATACCATGAATCATGGGGGCCGTACCTATACCGGCTTCATTAGAAAAAGCACCTCTTTTAACACCTGTTTTTATCAAAAATCCTAAAGCACCTCCAGCTGCTGCATCTCCACTAAATGCATCAGAAAATATAAGTCCCATCATATGCGGAACCTCATCAATTTTAATAATTAAAATGGTAACAACAGTTATTAAATATAATATAACCATTGAAGGGACTAATCTTCCTGCAACAGCACCAATTCTCTTAATACCACCAATAATTACAACAAAAGCTAGCAAGGATAAGACTAAACCAATATATAATTTATAACTACTGCTAATACCAGATACATCTATGAGTGTCTGTGTTAATTGATTTGCTGTAAAAGCTGGCAATGTTCCCACTAAACCGGCAACCGCAAAAAACACGGCCATAGGTCTCCATTTTTCTCCCATCCCTTTCGTAATAACATACATAGGACCACTGGCCAACTCACCATCCTCTTCTTTTCTATATAATACGGATAAAGAACAAGTGTAAAACTTTGTAGCCATCCCTAAAATAGCACAAAGCCACATCCAAAAAACTGCCCCTGGACCTCCGGTAGCAATAGCAACTGCAACCCCGCTAATATTTCCCATACCAACAGTTGCCGCTATAGCTGAAGATAATGCCTGAAAGTGATTAATATTTCCTGTTGCTGTAGGATCATCATATTTACCTCTTAAAATGCTAATAGCATGTCCAAAGTGCAAAAATGGCGTAAAACGAGAATATATAAGGAAGAAAAATCCTCCTCCGATCAATAAAATAAGTAGGGGCCAGTCCCATATCCAATTACTAAAGCCGGCAAAGACACCCTCTAAAATACTAAGCATAAGTAAATTATATAATTAACCGTTAAAATTTTCCAAAATAAAAAGGGAAAATAAGGTTTTAGTTGTTTTTAATATACATAAACCCCAAATATATGAAGCACATCTACATAATTTTAAATTAACCCAAAATTATGAAAACTAGTAAACTTTTATTTACTTTTTTATTTGCATTTTCTCTCGCCCTTTTTAGTTGTTCTGATGAAAAGATGGAAACAACTGGTAAGTTAACTGTGCAAATAACAGATGCTCCATTTCCTTTTGATATTATTGAAGAAGCTAACGTAACTATTACAAAAATAGAAGGAAGATTAAAAGATGGAAATATAGAAGGATCTCCATTCATTACTTTAACCGAAGAGGAAGCTCAAATAAATTTAGTAGAACTTAATAATGGTCTTACTGAAACTCTTGCAGATACTACAGTTCCTGTAGGAACATATGATTTATTTAGAATTTATATCAAAGAAGCAAGTGTTTTATTAAAGGACGGGACCTCTTATGATATGACCATACCTAGTGGTGCTCAAAGCGGGCTTAAGGTTTTTGTTAAGCCTAACATTACTGTAGGTGGAGGAAGTCCAGGTCAGGTATTACTTGACTTTGAAATTAGCAGATCATTTGTTCCTATGAGTAACCCTAATTCACCAAATGGCATATCCGGATTTAACTTTAAGCCAGTTATTAAAGCTTGTAACATAGATACTTCAGGTTCATTAAGAGGTAATGTTACAGGAGGTTTTTTAGGAGGGCAATTAGAGCCTATTGAAGGTGCTGAGGTTTCAGTATTTGTTGCTGATACTCTTAATACTACAACCTTTACTGATATTGATGGTAATTATGCTGTTTTAGGATTAGATCCAGAAACGTATACTATTACTGTTGAAGCTGATGGATATCCATCAGGTATTGCAGAAGGTGTTATTATCGCTACGGGTAGTGACACAGTTCAGGATTTTGAATTAATAATCGAAGAGAATTAAGATAATTATAGCGAATTCTAATTGAATTTGTGAGTTTGTTGAAAGAAAAGACGGTTATTCACCGTCTTTTCTATTTTACATTAATAACCTAGTTATTTACCTGATCTAATAAATCTAGGCTTATTGATTCCTCTATCATATAAAACAATACTACCGGCAACAGCAACATTTAGACTCAGGACTGATTTAAATTTTACCAGAAAATGACTGTTTTCGATTGCCTTTTTTGATAAACCGTGGTCTTCTGCTCCTAGTAAATAAACACATCGCTTGGGGTGTTTAAAGGTTTCTAAAGGTTCTGCTTTTTCACTTTTTTCTACACCTACTAGCATTGTGCCTTTAGGAAGATGAGTAAAAAAATCATCAAAATCCTCATAGTGATAATAGGGCATTGATTTAACAGCATTATGCGTATCGCAAGCTTGTTTTGCATATCTATTACCAATCGTAAAAATAAAACTTGCACCCATATTTTGAGCCGAACGCCATAAAACACCTAAATTTTCAGGAGTTTTACCATTTTGGATTCCTATTCCAAAAAATTCATTGTGAAAATTATCTATCATTACGTAAAAATAGAATTTTTAAAGAAAAACGTTAATTTGTAATCTTTTTCTTTCGTTATCTGTTAATTATAAAGCGTTTAATGATTTATTAAATTAATTGCACATGCATTTCGTTAAAATCTTTGTATTTTAATGTTGTATTACCCCATAACGCAGTTGTTATAAATTACTAGTTTTTTTATAATCAGTACCAGTGCCTTCATCAGGCAAGCCTCGGTCTATTAAGAAAGACTTAATCTAATTTAAACTAAAAACAAGTTGTTATGGAGCTTTTAAAACAAGAGATTACAAGACTTTTTGAAAATGCGCGAGATAAAAATGAGTTTGAGTTTGTACAGGTTTTAATGAAATACTCCGGCCCCAATAATTTTAAATCCGGATCTAAACTACAAGAATGGTTTCACGCCATTGACTTTTACAAAACATTGTATATTACTCACAGTAAGGAAGAAAAATATCGGGCCGCTTGTCTATTATATTATTTCTTTTTTGAAAATACAGAACTATATATTCTTTTAGCCAACCTGTGTAGCATTAATCTAGGCTATCACGCCAGAAAAAAACTTTTCTTCACTTCACATAAAAAGAAGATGACTGAAACTCAGAATAAAATAGACATGATTTCAGAATTATTGGTTGATTCAGAATGTCCTTCGATTCTAAGTTTTTTCTCTACAAATTTTAATGAAACCTTAAAAAAATCATTTGCCAGATCAACCTATTCCATAAAAGATGACAAATTCTTCTTACTTAACTCCGAACATATTTTTATCAATGGTATTGGGGAAACAAACTTTGAAATTAAGGAGTTTCTAATTCCAAAAATATCCGAGATTATCGAGTTCTTTAATCATATCAGAGATTGTTTTATTCATCATTTCTACTGGTATCGTGGAAATAAAGTAATTTCCGTCTTTGATGATGAACCAGTACTAATTAAAATCATTGGATCTTCAGAAGGGCTTAAAGGCTTAAAAATCAAAAGCAATTCTTTGACGCATAAAGGTGATTCAGAACCAGAAAATCATCAAAACTGGAAATGCTATACACCATCTGGCAAAAGCATCATGCTCAATTGGATAGAAGACACCTTATTAAGGTACGAATGCAAGGAAGATATCGAAAACTCTTTTGAGATTAGGAATTTAACAAGTAAGATTATCAAAAGAAATAACTTCAATGAGCTTTTCAGAATTATGAATATTTTGGTGAAGTTTGGAAATGTAATGTATACCCAATGGGAAAATGAGACCAATCCAAATACAAAATATATGCTCAAAGAGCAAATAAATAAATTTTACAGAAAGGCAATGACCATAAATATTCCTGTGGACTTTAGTATTATCTCAAAAAGGTTACAGCGAATAAATTCTTCGGAATCCATGGTTCATAGCAGAATGAATCATACAGCATCATAAGTATATACATATAGAATAGAAATACTTCAAAGGAATTTCAATACGACTACTCCCTAACAAAAAAGGTTCGCTTTTCTAAGCGAACCTTTTTTGTCTTTAAATTATTTTTATGGGCAGGAGGTTACAAATATCCAACCTGTATAATCTCTTTCGTATAGATTACCGTAATAAGTTACTCTATCTCCAACACTATAACTTGTATATGGACTCCAGGGTAAAACTCCTTCACAAGGATCTGTTGGTGGATTACCATCTCCTCCATCTCCGGGATACGCCTGGTTAGTTCCTGCAATATCTCCT
Organism: Aquimarina sp.; assembly: GCA_002697475.1. Taxonomy (GTDB): domain Bacteria; phylum Bacteroidota; class Bacteroidia; order Flavobacteriales; family Flavobacteriaceae; genus Aquimarina. The sequence goes on from NZVW01000113.1 coordinate 11,926, forward strand.
TCTGATATTCTTGCTGCTCTTCTAGGAAGTACATTACCACTCAAATCTGTTATAGTAGGTTGCCCATTTTTACTAAAAGTATAACTACCATACATCATTGTGGAACCTATATCAAACTCTTCTGTCAATAAAATAGCATTGCTGCTAATATCAAATTGACTAGCATATCCATCCTGTACGTTATCATAGTTTACAATAATGTAATCATCCCTGTCCGGTCTATTTTGTTCATGTAGATATCCAAGAGTATGACCTAACTCGTGTATAATGACAACGGCAGTGGATCCACTTCCAAGACGTATATATCCCCTGTCTCCGTTCATTCCCAGTGTGGCAACTCCACAGTTGCAGCTTTGTCCATTGCTACTGATTGTAACGTAATTAGACTCGTTTGTTCTTTCCTTAAATCGAATACTGGTTTTACTCTCCCATTCGTCAAAAGACCTCTGTAGCTCAGATATTACATTTGCACTTAGACTACTATCCAGTACATAAACAACAGTATTATTAGTCCACTTGCGAACGTAACCTCCCTGAGCTAATTTTTGATTGATTTCTCCAGGTTCCGGATTTTTGTCAAAGGCTAAAGGGGAATCTGAAAGTTGATCCGGAAACAAACGAATATCACTATTACCGTATAAGCTATATGTTCCGTCATTCTCCAATTTAACAATGACCTTATCCCCCAAGAAATACTTCTCAGTTAGATTAGATTGATTAGTCATTTCATTCGTATTTTCTGACAAATCTTCTTCTGTACAGGAACTTAGGGAAATTAGTCCTGCAAGCATAAATAGTTTAAAATTCAAAAAAACATTTTTCATTTCAATAGGTTTTAAAAATAAAGTTCGGTTTAATAGATTGAGCTCAATAGTTGATAATAACTTAAAGTTTTGACTATTATTATAAGTCAAAATGTTAATACGGATTAGCCTTACTAATTGTATGGAAGACCTCAAGTCAAAAAGATTTCAAAAAATCCAAGTATTCTTCTTTGCTTTTTCTATTTTGCATATCTATAGTGTAAACAACGAAAACCTAAGAAATGAAATTCCCTTCAACACCCACCATTTTATGGTTAGTATTGCTATGCGTTTGTTCTTGCAATTCTGAAGATAGCAGCGAAAGTTCCATGCCCTCAATTTTAGGAAAATGGACGGTTCAATCTGTTCAGCTACAAATCGAAGCTGACATTAACGGTGATGGTGTTACCACCAGAAATGTATTAGAGGATATACCTTGTTATACTGCAAGTTTTAACTTTCAGAGCAATAGTAATTGTACTTTTGAAGCGCAAGAGGTAGAAAGTTCAGTAATAGCAGGAAGCTCTGAGATAGCATTTAACTGTGAAGAAATTGAAATTTTAAATTTTCTATGGCGTATTGAAGAAGATCAACTCATACTTACCAATCCAGAGAACTCATCTGAAATTGTAATTTTTGAATGGTCATTTAATGAAGAAAATCTTATCGTATATGATGTAAGAACCTTTCAGGGCATACCTGCAGATTTTACGTTTGTAAAGAATTAATCCCTCAAACAGCATTTCAATTAGACATAACAAAATATTTCTGTATATTAGAATTTCATAAGCAGATAATTGTTTTAACTAAACTATTACTATACCATATATAATTAAACCAACTAATTTATTTTATATACAATTATGTCACCTGAAATTCTATTTAAAGCCTACAAGAATAGCTTGATTGATATCTCCAAGCAATATGGTGAGGCTATAATTCCAACTTCAGTATTATTTCAAATTTTTGAAGACGAGATCTGGGTATTCCCTGATTTAGACGCCCAGTTAATTTCTTTAGAGGAACTTCAGGAAGATTTAGAAGTCCTTGATTTACTGGATGAGCCACTTTCTTTAGATATTGATTACGATTATACCTCTATAGATTTTGAAAAATTATTAGAAGAGTTTAGAAATTTTATTCCTGCTATAGGATTTGCTGATGTGGCCCATATCGAGGACGAAGAAAGTCATCTCATTTGGATAGGAAACCAGAAAAAACCTGTTCAAATTAAGTGCGGAGAAGATTTAGAGAAATACTGCTTTAAGCACATTAAATCTGCAATGGATCAATTACACAAGAATTTTTTCGCCAAAATTCAGGTTATGAAATCTGGAGAACTTATTCCAATGGATGAAAAAATCCGATGTTTAATACCTTATTGGGGAGAGTCTGGGCTGGATTGCTATTATATAAATGTTCCTAAAGATAGTGAAGACCTTAATGATGGTATACTGTTAGCTTCTTATTTTAGCATTTATGAAACGGAATATCTTGAAGAGTGGATAAAGAAGGAAGAACAAGAAGAATATCCTACCTACAATAGGTTTGTAGAAATACTATTTATATTATACAGGGTATGTATTAAAATCCAAAGAGAATTTGCCAACCACCCTATGTTTCATAAAGGCTTTCAGTGTTATCCATGTTCGCAGGATATGGAGGAAAGTTTCAATAATACATTTTATACTTTAGCAGAAGAAACTTTAGAACTCCCTGTTGAGGAATATTTATCAAAGTGCAAGGAAACATTTGAATCTAATAGCTAAATAATATATAAAAAACTCCTCTAGCATCTACATCTTAGAGGAGTTAATTTATTCATTATCATACAACGCAATAGCTTTCCATTCATCACCTGAAAAATGCCAAACTAAGGTAAATTCTTTGTGTTGGCTATCAGATTTTGAGGTATTATTTTTAACTCTAGCCTTGCAAAGTGCAGTATATCCAAAATCTGTAATCTCAATATCTTCCTCATCAAAAGCACTAACTGAAATTTTACCCAAAGCCACATGCTTTAAATACTCCTTCTTTTGAAAAACATAGTCATTACTGGTATACGTAAAATCATCATGTAAGTAAGAAGCAAACGCCTTCTGGTCAGTATTGAAATAGTTTTGAACCCAATTATGATCGAGCTCCTTAATTGTATCTACAGCATTCATAACAAAAAAATAATATTTAGTATAAAGATTAATACCAGACTAATCCCTTAAAGAGCTCATTGTAGAAAAGTCATTTTTCTAACTATTACTTGAATATAATTAATTTAAAACCATTTAACTACTTAAATAACAATTATTTAATGTTTTGAGAAGTGACTCTACTCAATTTTCTGAATTTTATAAGACTAGTTTAACGCTTAAGGATTTAAACGTTAATTTTTTTAGTGTAATTTTAATCATAGGTTTTGTATATTATTGGAAATCATCTTAATAATGCTTACTATACGATTAGTTTTACTCTATTTTCTATGTACCAACGTTTTATTTAGTCAACGTAAAATAGGAAGACTTGCTCAGCTAGAACTATGGGCTATTGACAATGGTGATTACACAGCCATCCAAGCACATAAAATAGCCTCAAAAAAATGGCCTTTTGTAGCAAAGGTTTCTAATAGTGGAGAAAACATTGACGCAAAAAATGAGATAGTCTGGAAAAATTTAGAAGCTAAAGGTTATAAAAACCCAAAGTGCAAATATGTTTCCGATTTTGAACAGGAATATCAAAATCTTAAACGAATAGCTGAGATTTTAGAAAGCTATGACATTGTACGAGAAACCTTTGATCAGATTAAAGGTTCTGACCTTAAGCTTAAAAGCGAAATTTATAAAATAGAGGAAACCTTATATGAATTTTCAATTTTCAGTATCTCAGAAGCACAGTCAGATTATAAGAAACAAGAACTTAAGATACGTTTGGATTTATCAAATGATTTTATTGAAATTATAAAATAATGTGAGAATAATTACATACCTATAGACGTCGATTTTATGCAATCAAACTCACAACCCTGACAACTCCAATAATAAGTTTTATTGATCCTAAAAAGAGATGGTTGACAAATATATTCACATAGAGAATAACAAGTTATTACAGCCTCAAAAGCAATTTCAGTTTCCTCATTATATCCTTTGTTCACTTGATTATTATAAAAATAAAACTCATTTCCTTTTTTGAATAATAATTTCCCCATTGTAAAATGTTTACCCCTACTCTCTGCCGACAAGTAATAAAAAGTTGTATCAGTTCTGTCCTCAACAAGTCTTTCCTTGATAGAAATCTTAGAAATTTTCTCAACGATAGTATCGGCTAATATTTTGCTCCAACTTCTCTTAAGTTTAATTGTATCTAATAAAACTTTGTAAGTTCCATCTTCAAGCAATTCTCCAATCTTCGTAATTTCTGCTTTTGATATATTTTCAGATTGATTATGATCTAAACCTTTTTCTTTTATATTCGATGACCTTTTTTGATTTGTACAGCTCAGTAACAATAAAGAAAAGAATATTTTTATTAAATATGTAGTTTTTACTGACATAATAATTTTTTCAAAAATTAAAACGAGAAACTATTATCTAAATTTTTAAATCAAATTAAAATTTCAGATAATAGTATTCTTCTTATATCTTTAAAATTCTTGGGTAACGCTTTTTGAACAGTTATTTACCGGACACCCAGCTGAACAATAATAAACTGTAGAGCCATCTGAATCTGTTCCTTTCTTTGGATCACATGCATATCGGCAACCCGTACAAGTAACTGTACCTCCTGACATATATAACTTATTTGTATCCGTTGCATCAATACTTAGCAAATAAATTTTATCTCCCTTTTTAAAGACTTCTGTTGCTGTAGATATTGTATTGTCATCATTAGTCGCCACCAAGAGATAATATGATTCTTTAGTTTCAGGATTCACTTCCTTAAAAACATTAAATTTAGTTAGACTTGTGTTATCATAACCTTCTTTATTCAACCTCTTCTCCCATTGTTC
>NZVW01000114.1 GCA_002697475.1 Aquimarina sp.
TGCTGTCGCTCGTTACCTTAAAAACAGAAGACTGATTCTGCTGATTCTTCAGGTTTTGATATTTTTTTCTGCCTAGTATGAGTATGGTGCCATCATCAGCCATACTTATATTATCAGACCCTTTATTATAAAATTTGGTTAATGTACTGTCAGCTCTGTTAAAACGATATGTGCTTGATATTCCTGAAATCCAAATGTTATTTTCTTTATCAGTAAGCAGCTTATTAATTTTATTAATTTCATTTCTGTGATAGTCAGTTGTATCAGGAAGGATTTTTAATTCAATAAATTTTTCTTGGTGAGGGTCGAGTACCATAACACCTCCGCCAAAAGTTCCTATACATAGCATAGAGTCTTTTAGTTGAGATATGCTTCTTACCCAATTACCTTTAAGTGAAGTAGAGTCTCCTGCTCTGTAGGTAAATTTTTTAAAGTTTTTTCCGTCAAATCGATTTATTCCATACTGAGTAGCAAACCATAAGAAACCATCCTGGTCCTGATGGATATCAGAAACCCAATTATTAGATAATCCATCAAATACATCATAATGTTTTACCTCAAATGAAGTTTGATTTTGAGCCTGAAGATCATAAAAGCAGACCAATAAAAAAGTATAGCAATATATAGCAGTAGTAAATAACTTCATTTAATCTTAGGCAAATAAAGATTTAGTACTGCTAATATACTGTATGTCTTAAAAATACAGGGTAAATCAAAACGCTGATTTTTATAGGCTATAAATTTTGTTTTATCCCTGTACTAGATTTACTTTATTTCCAGCGTTATCGATTCTGATTGATTATTTTGGATCATGATTTCATACTTTCCAACGGGAAGATATGTCTTGTCATTTTTACTTTTTTCAAGCTTATTATCCGGAAATTCTTTTTCTAAGGCATTCTTGCCTTTATCTGTTATAGAAAGATCATACTCAATATAATTCAGTCCTTTTTCTAGATCTACAGGTATAGAATTTAATTCTTTCTTATCCTGAGAAAGAATTTGTATGGTCGTTTTAGAGGCCTTTGAGGCATAGATTTTAAGTGTAACTGATGGCTCATAAGGTTTTAGCCATTTGCTCCAAGTATTTCCCCATCTTTGAGATCGTTTAATACTTTCAACTTCGTAAAGATGAACAGATTTTTTTAACACCTCTTGATCAAGCTTCTGCAAAGGTTCAATATTAGCTTTATAAATGCTTCGGCCATGTGTTCCTAATAAAAGATCATTTTCTCTTGGGTGGATTACTAAATCATGGATGGCTACATTAGGAAGATTTTTACTAAACGCCTGCCATGTTTGACCTCTGTCTACAGATACATAAGCACCATTGTCAGTTCCTACATAAAGTACATTTTCGTTTTTAGGATCCTCTTTTATTACGTTAATTGGTGATAGAGGGATTTTTGCACCTATTTCTTTCCAGGTAGATCCATAATCTTCGCTGACATAAAGATAAGGTTTAAAATCATCCCAACGGTAACCATTTAATGCTACATAGACGCGTGGTTTTTTATGCTCTGAAGCTATCACCCTTGATACCCAGAGATCCTTAGGAAATGTATTGGATATTTTAGTCCAGTTTCCTCCTCCATTTTTTGACACATAAACCAATCCATCATCGCTACCTGTATAAAGTAGACCAAATTGAAATGGAGATTCTGATATTGTGGCTAAAGTTCCATAAGCAACATTACCTTTTTTACCGCCATTAGTTAAATCGCCGGAAATAGCTGTCCAATTATTACCCTGATCCATAGATCTCATTAACTTATTTCCTCCCAGATATAGGATATCCTGATTATGAGGTGACAAGAGAATAGGAGTTTGCCAGTTAAAACGATATGGTGTTTCTCCTAATTCGTGTTTTGGTTGGATATAAGTCTGCTCCTCTGTTTCAAGATTTAATCTATAATAATTACCAAATTGAAAACCTGTGTAAACAATATCTTTGTTACGGTTGTCAATTTGCACCTGCATTCCATCTCCCCCCATAATACTTTTCCATGGATATTGACCACTCTGATGCCAATAAAAATCATTTTCTGCATTATTTGGACCAACCCAAACACCATTATCTTGTAAACCTCCGTATACATTGTAAGGTTTTTCATTATCAATGTTTATGGCGTAGAATTGGCCTACATTAGGTTGATTGGCTTTGATCCAGTTTTCTCCATCGTCATACGATATATTTATTCCTCCGTCATTACCGTTTATAAGGTGATCAGGATTTTTAGGATCAATCCATAAAGCGTGGTGGTCGGCGTGTACGTTTTCACCATTGATACTTTTAAAAGTTTTACCACCATCTTTTGACTTTAAGATGGGTACTCCTGCAATGTAAATATGATCTTTATTATTTGGGCTAACCCTAATCTGAGCAAAATAATAACCATAACTGAAGAACAGATCATCAATGTAATCCTTATGAGTTTTTTTCCAGGTTTTACCGGCGTCATCACTTCTGTATACTTCAGCTCCAATAACCGGGGTATCAAATAATAAAGAGTTTGCATCCTCCAGATATTTGGCAAGATCGATTGGTTTTACGGTACCGCTACGAACCATTTGCTTCACATTCTCCGATCTATACTTTTCCTGAAAACCATTTCTCTTTAAGAAAGTATTTAGTTTTTTGTCTTCCAGATTTAAGAATTGTTCATTTGACATAGTCTTGAAATCCTCCTTTGTCAATCCACTATCTTGGTTGTCAGTTTTATCTTTTTCTCTTCTGAATTGGCTATCATGGATAGTATACACTGTATTTTGATCAAAAACAGCTAAGCCAATTCTTCCTACACCATCTCCGGTAGGAAAACCACTTCCTTCTATTGATATTTTAGTCCAGGTGTTTCCTGCATCAGTACTCTTGTAAATACCAGAGCCTGATCCGTTTCCTTCAAAATTCCAGGCTTTTCTGTCTTTATCCCAGGCGGCTGCGTACATAATGTTAAAATTATCAGGGGCATAGGCAAGGTCAATAATTCCCGTTTGACTATTTATAAAAAGAGTTTTATTCCATGTTTTACCTCCATCAATGGTCTTATAAACTCCTCTTTCTTCGTTGGTTGAATATAAGTGTCCTGTAACACCTACAACAATTTCTTCAGGGTTTTTAGGGTTAATTACTATTCTCCCTATATGCTGTGAATCAAATAGTCCTGTGTTAACCCATGTTTTGCCTTTGTCAGTAGACTTATAAAGGCCAATACCTGCATAAGATGATCTTGAAGCATTATTCTCTCCTGTACCAACCCAAATGATTTCATTAGGCCAGTCCACCGCTATATCACCAATATTAATGGTTTCTGCATTGTCCATCACTGGAGTAAATGTGGTTCCGTTATTATTCGTATACCAAAGCCCCCCTGAAGCATATCCCACATAAAACTCAGACGGTTTGTTTGGATTTACATCCACATCAACAACCCTACCGCTCATTACCGAGGGTCCAATATTTTTAAATGGTACATTTTTAACTAAAGAGATTTGTTCAAGCTCTTTTTTCTCTTTTACACCTTCCATGATTTGATCAGATGTAGATGAAGGTTGTTGAGCCTTAGCAAAAGAAAAAACTAGGAATGTACCTAGGACTAAAAGACTATTTTTCATGAATTTCGTTATTAGAAGCTCTCAAAGTAGATAATGTTAAAATAAAGTCAAAATTTTTAGTTATTGTTTAACAATAGATGCTTTTTGCTTTAGTATTTTTGGAAAAAATCAAAAGATAAAGTAAAGAATGAAGTATCATCCTATAGACAGAAAACTTTTTATCAAAAATCGAAAAAATTTCGCTTCACAAATGAAACCAAATGGCATTGCTGTTTTTAATAGTAATGATATTTATCCTATTGGAGCTGATAGTACGATGCCGTTTCAGCAACATAGAGATATTTTTTATTTGAGTGGAGTTGATCAGGAAGAGAGTATACTGGTGATTTTTCCAGATGCTCCAAAGGACAAACACAAAGAGATGTTGTTTCTTAAGGAAACAAATGAACATATCGCTGTTTGGGAAGGAGAAAAACTGACTAAGGAAAGAGCTTTTGAAGTTTCAGGTATTCAAACCGTATATTGGTTAAAGGATTTAGAGAAAGTTTTCTTTGAAATTATGACGCAGTGTGATACTGTATATGTTAACACAAATGAACATTATAGATCCAATGTAGAAACAGAAACCAGAGAAGACCGTTTCACAAAATGGTGGAAATCTAAATATCCGGCTCATTCAGTTGCTAAAAGTAATCCGATTTTGCAACGATTAAGATCTGTTAAAGATCCTATAGAGTTAGATTTAATGCAAACCGCCTGTAATATCACTGAGAAAGGATTTAGAAGAATTCTTGAATTTGTAAAGCCTGGAGTGTGGGAGTATAATTTGGAGGCAGAATTATTGCACGAATTCATAAATAACAGATCAAGAGGATTTGCTTACACACCTATTATTGCTAGTGGTAACAACGCTAATGTGTTACATTATATCGAAAACAATCAAGAATGTAAGGCAGGAGATCTTATCCTGATCGATGCAGGAGCTGAATATGCTAACTATTCCAGTGATTTGTCCAGGACTATTCCTGTATCAGGAAAATTTACAAAAAGGCAGAAAGAAGTTTATAATGCTGTACTTAGAGTAAAGAATGACGCTACAAAAATGTTAGTTCCAGGAACATTGTGGGAAGAATATCACGTGGAAGTGGGTAAATTAATGACTTCAGAGTTGTTAACCCTGGGGTTATTAGATAAAGCAGATGTGCAAAATGAAAATCCGGATTGGCCTGCATATAAGAAATATTTTATGCACGGTACTTCACATCATATAGGATTAGACACCCACGATTACGGAATTCTTACTGAGCCAATGCAGCCTAATATGGTTTTTACGGTAGAACCGGGTATTTATATTCCTGATGAAGGATTCGGTATTCGATTAGAAGATGATGTAGTGATTCAGGAAAAAGGAGAACCATTCAATTTAATGGGTAATATTCCAATTGAAGCTGAAGAAATAGAAGAAATCATGAATGCTAAATAATTTTTTGATTTTAAAGAATATTTAAGAAAGATATTTCGTTAGTACACTCTAAATAATTGGGGATGCAACGAATGAAAATTACATTAGGGCATCAGCAAATGATGCCCTTTCTTGTTTTACATAAGGCAGAAGATTTTATAGATTTTATTAGAAAGATTTTTAATGCTCAGGAGATGGTGAGGATGGTTGATGGAAACAAAAAGATTCAGCATTCTGAGGTTAAGATAGGAGATAGTACGCTTTTGTTAGCAGAGGCCTCAGATAATTATCCGGCTAAACCGGGTTCAATGTACGTATATGTACAGGATACGGATGAAACATTTTATAAAGCAATAGAAGAGGGGGCTAAAAAAATAATGGCTCCTATGGACGAAGATTTCAACGCCAGAGGAGCCGGTTTTATTGATCCTTTTGGTAATACCTGGTGGATAGCAACATTAAATTAGTCACATCCTAAATCCGTTCTGGATTCTGCATCATTATTAGGGAAACAGAAATTAGACGGAAGGTTTTCAGGTACATATCTTGTAAGGTTAGGGTCTCTTAAACCATTTTCTATAAATGCAGTAAGATCATCAATTTCGCTTGCAGTAAGGTTTGTTGTTCCGAATTGAGGAGCAAGTTGACCTGCGGGTACTTCAGCACTCTCAGGAACTCCGTCATTTTTATATTTAATCACGTCTTTAACCGAAGTAAAGGTACCTCCATGACCATAAAAACCGTTGTCAATAACATTATATAAAGTAGGTGTTTTAAACTTATAATCGTCAGCAGCATTTTTAGTAAATCCTCCACGCCCTTTTTTTACATTAATAAATCCTGCATCGTCTAGGACAACGGCTTTATCCGAGTCATCAAAATCACCCATCCCAAAAGCGTAAAAGTTTTTATCATTTAAAGCAGGACCTGTATGACACTCATAACATTTTCCTTTGCTAAAAAACACAATAGCACCTCTCTTCTCTGTATTATTAAGCGCCTGAAGGTCTCCGTTTAGCCATTCTTGCCAAGGAGATTGATTTGCTAATAATGTTCTTTCGTATGCTGCTATTGCTAATGCTGCATTATGAGTAGTGTATCTTTCCGCTACAGGAGAATCTGAAAAGGCAGCATCGAACATAGCCTTATAACCATAGGTGTTTACAAATTCTTCATTTACTAATAGTCTGTGAACTCCCTGACCTTTTATAGCTTGAACTTCAACACCTTCAAGACCTAGGTTGTTTTCTGGAATATTAGTCCAGCCTGCTTCAGTTCCCGCATTTGTTCCGGTTCCTCCAAACTGACCGTTCCATAGCATTATATCCTGATATGCCACATTCAATACTGTAGGAGATTTAATTGGCTGAAGATCAACATTTTCTAAAGGAACATTTGGATTAATAATTCTTCCTTCACCTTTGATTCCAAAACCTGTACCACATTCACCAACTCCTTGTCTTAAGGATGCAGCAAATCCTGCAGCAGCCTGATGACAAGAAGCACAAGAGTACGTATTCTTCATTTCAGCTATTTGAGGATTTCCTCCCGTAGCAGTTTCGTGCATCAAAAGCTTACCTAAAGCTACTTTCTCTGGCGTTAGTGGATTAAGCGGATCCTGAGGTATATTGGTAAAGTCATCACTTTCTGGTAATGTAAAAAACGATTTTCCTTCACCATTAGAAGCTTCATCTAGTAAGTCGTTTAATTGTAAATCCAATGATGATTCTATAGGAGTGTAATCATCGTTGTTACAGGAAGCAAATAGAATCACTGCTCCTGCTACGAAAAGTAAGTTTTTTTTCATAATGCTGGTTGTTTTCCCTTATTGGTCATTTTTTCCCTTTTCCTAACAAAATGTTAAGAAATACAAATGTAATAATTCCCGGTAATAACCAAGCTAAATTGTACGAACTTAATGGTATATATTTTAAAAAAGGGGTGTTTACCCCTATAAAATTTAAAGAAATTAACAAATCCGAAATGCTAAAAAGTATTACAATAATAACAACTCCACGAAAAACAAACGGTTTTATAAATTTTTCTGGGATGCAGTTTAAAATTATTAGTGTAATTGTAATGGGGTATATAAGCATTAAGGCAGGAACTGCAACAGCAATGATATAATGTACATCAAATTGTCCTATCATAATGCCTAAAACACATCCAATAATAGCCGTGATTTTAAACGCGATATCAGAGTCATTAAAAAATCCTTTAATAAAATCTGCAGTTCCGGTAACTATTCCGATGGCCGTAGTAAAACACGCCAAAGCTACTAAGACACTCAAAAATAAATTACCAGTGGTCCCTAATGTGAAGGTACTAAGTGAAGATAATATTTCAACTCGGGTACTTCCTTCATTAAAAAGTGACTTAAATATGGCGCCATTATATATTAATCCTGAATAAATAATGAGTAATCCAATACCGGCTATGATACCAGATTGGACAATTAGTTTTTTATTGACAACAAAGTCGGTTTTACCTTTAATTTTTAAAGAAACTATAATGACACCACCAATTACAATAGCTCCTATGGCATCAAAAGTTTGGTAGCCTTCCAATAACCCTGTAATTAAAGGTTTTTTAATTAAAGCTCCATTTTCAATATCAGGAGCTATAAAAACTCCGATTGTTATTATTGTGAGTATGGTAATAAATATAACCGGCGTAAGAAATTTTCCTATGATATCCAGAATCTTGGATCGGTTCAATACAAAGATTAAAACTAGGATAAAGTAAATAGTACTTGTTAATAGATAACTGGATTCAACATAGGGTAAAATAGCCATCTCATGGGTTACAGAAGCTGTTCTGGGAGAAGGTAAACTTATGGATATTACATATACTATAAAGCAATAGATATAACTGAATGTTGGAGAAACTTTCTTGGCAAAATCATACATTGTTCCTTGAATCCTTGCGTGAGCAATGATTCCAAGAATTGGTATAGCAACAGCTGAAAGAATAAACCCTAAAGCAACCCAATACCATTGACTGCCTGATGTGAAACCCAGAAAAGGAGGAAGCATTAAATTACCTGCACCAAAAAACATTGAAAATAGAGCAAATCCTGCTATAAATGTTTCTTTATTTAGTCTCATTTCGCTACGTTTAACGCTGAAATATAAATCTATAAAATGACATTATCTTACAAAGGCATCAAAATTAAGTATCAGTGCTCTGGAAATGGAAAAAATATTGTTTTTCTACACGGGTTTTTAGAAAATTCTGCAATGTGGGATAATATTATTTCAGAATTACCTGAATTCAGGTGTATAGCTATCGATTTATTAGGACACGGAGAAACTGGAAATTTAGGTTATGTACACACTATGAAAGAAATGGCAGATGGTGTTATGACTGTCTTGAATGCGCTAAAAGTTTCATCAGCCATTTTTGTAGGGCATTCCATGGGAGGGTATGTAAGTCTTGAGATTGTCAATAATTATAATAATTCGGTTGATGGATTGTTATTATTAAACTCTACTTCTTTCCCTGATAGTGAGGAACGAAAATTTAGTAGGGAAAGAGCTATAGATATCGTTAAGAAAAATCCTAATGCGTATACCAGCATGGCAATTGCAAACCTATTTGCCCCTGAAAATAGAGAGATATTTGATGTAGAAATACAAAAAATAAAAAATGAGGCAAGTAAAACTTCTTTACAGGGTATTATATCGGCTTTAGAGGGGATGAAAGTGAGAGAAAGCCACCTTAATACCTTAAAATCATTTAAGAAACATAAAATAATATTTGCAGGTACGAAAGATCCTGTTTTGGATTTTAGTCAAAGTGAAGAAGAATCTAAACTAGCACAAACTGAATTAATTAGTTTTGATGGTGGGCATATGACATACTTAGAGAATAGTATTCAGTTTCTTACAAAATTAAAAGCTTTTTTAAGAGAGGTAAATGTTATGAGATAGTAAATTAATTAACGACAAAAAACATTTTTTAAGGGTCTAAGAGATGGTTTAATTGCCTTTTTTGTTAAAATTGAAACTTTATTTGAAGAAATTCCTACAAAAAAATGGTTAATAAAATATTTTTCTTTATTATTGTCTTGATTATGAACAAGTAACCCCATAGAATATGAAAAAATCAACTCCTCAAGAGGGTTTTTCGTTTTCTAAACTTTATTGTTCTTTATTTGGACACAATTATTTACTGTCTAAAAAAGTAACTAATCACATTAAAGAGTATACTTGTTCTCACTGTGGAGAGCAAGCTACTACTAATGGTAGAGGAAGATTAGAAAAAATGACCCCTAAGTTAAAAGAGATTAACGAAGCTTTAGCAACCGTACACGCTAAAAAAGTTGCTAGAGAAAATTCCGACAGCCCTACTTTTCAGGCAGCCTCATAATATCATCCTTTCATAGGATTCCAACCTTGGGCTTTTAGCTCTATTCTTTCATTGGCTCTTGTAACTAGTGCCATACCGCTTTTTTCATCAAGTACATGACCAATAACAGTTAAATTAGGATTGGCTTTGATCTTGGGATAGTCATCTTGATTTATAGTAAATAAAAGCTCATAATCCTCACCTCCGCTGAGGGCAACAGTTGTACTATTTAATGAGAACTCCTCGCAAGTGGAAATGATAGTAGGGTCTAATGGTATTTTATCTTCATAAAGATTGATTCCCACCTTTGACTGTTTACACAGGTGAATAATCTCCGATGATAAACCATCACTGATATCGATCATACTGGTAGGCTTGACATCTAATTTTTTCAATAATTGCTGAATGTCTTTTCTGGCCTCAGGTTTAAGTTGTCTTTCAATAACATAGCTGTATTTATCCAGGTCAGGTTGGGTATTAGGGTTTACTTTGTAAACTTCTTTTTCCCTTTCCAACACCTGAAGACCTAAATATGCTCCACCTAAATCACCTGATACTACTAATAGGTCTTTTTCCTTAGCACCATCTCTGTAGACGATCTCATCTTCTTCAGCATATCCTATTGCGGTAACACTAATAATAAGTCCTCTGTTTGATGAGGTAGTATCTCCTCCAATTATGTCTACGTCGTATATTTTTGCAGCCATCTTTATGCCGTCATATAATTCTTCAAGAGCTTCTACAGGAAAACGGTTAGATACGGCAATAGAAACTGTAATCTGTGATGCTACCGCATTCATTGCATAAATATCAGAAAGGTTGACCATTACAGCTTTGTAACCCAGATGTTTTAGAGGTACATACGATAAATCAAAATGAATACCCTCAACTAAAAGGTCAGTAGATACTACAGTTTTTTTACCTTCAAAATCTAAAATGGCGGCATCATCACCTATACCTTTAATTGTACTGGGTTGCTTAATTTCTATATGGTTAGTCAAATGCTCAATTAAGCCGAACTCACCAAGCTCAGACAATGGAGTACGTTGTGGATTTTTATCTTCAATCATAGGTGCAAAGATACTATTATGAGAGCAAATAGTAATAGCAATTTATTTCTGATAAGCAATTAAGATTAAGTTGGGTTATTAAAAGTATTACCAATCCCATTTTATTAAATGCCAGGTTACAGAGTCCGCTTCATAAATTAGTAAATCTTTAAAGCCTACTGCATAATGGGCATTTAATGATCTTTGATTAGATGAGGCTACTTCGGTAATTAAACAATTATAACTTGAACTAAATTCTTGCTTCATTTTATTGTATAAACCTTTAAATAGACCTTGTTTTCTATAAGATTTATCAATGCAGATTTGTCCCATAACCAAAAAGGAATCTGCTCCAGTAAGCAGACTTTTAATTTTGTGAAACATAGGTTTTAAAATCTCAATTTCTTCCTCAAAATCAGGATGCATACTCAATGCATATCCAACGACTTTACTATCATATTTAGCCATAATATGAGGCTCCTTAGTCTGCATTCTTTTTAAAAGCTTAATATCGTGTTTAACTGTTACAAAACCTTCCTTTTCTTTTTCAGAAAAAGATATAGATTCCGTAAAATTCTGAGACTGCAACTCTATGATTTGATACAGTTCATCAGTTGTGGAGGACGTGCAAAATTGTATTCCATTATTTAGCATTCTTAAATTTAGAAAAGTCTTTGCTTATCTTTGCTATTATTATGAAAAGATTTCCTCATAAGTTAAGTCAAAAGATGCTGTTGCGTCAAGAAAATGACGCATTAAGATCTTTGCCCGATAAGATATTAGGAGTAGATTTTTCTTCAAATGACTATTTAGGTTTCTCCAAGAGAGAAGAAAGTAGTGCTAACATAAATAATCTGCTGGTTAATTTTGGTGTTACTTCTTTAGGAGCTACTGGGTCCAGATTATTGACAGGTAACCACTCCTTGTATAACGAAGCTGAGAAAAGAATTGCGAGTTACCATAATGCTGAAGCCGCTTTACTTTTTAATTCAGGATATGATGCTAACATAGGTTTTTTTTCATCTGTTCCGCAAAAAGGAGACCTCATACTGTACGATGAACTTATACATGCCTCAATTAGAGATGGTATACAAATGAGTCTTGCAAAGGGTTACAAATTTAAGCATAATGATCTTAAAGATCTTGAAGAAAAACTTAAACGATATACCCAAAATACATCCAATAATGAAATATATGTAGTGACGGAGTCTGTTTTTTCTATGGACGGGGACACTCCTGACTTACAATTAATAGCTAATATATGCTTAAGCTATCAGGCGTTTTTTGTTGTTGATGAGGCACACGGTTTAGGTGTTTTTGGAAATCAAGGAAAAGGTCTCGTACACCAACTAGGGTTAACTTCTAGTGTGTTTGCTGTAATATATACTTACGGAAAAGCTATGGGGTGTCATGGAGCTGCTATTGTGTGTTCTAATGAACTGAAGAACTACCTTATAAATTTTGCAAGAAGCTTTATTTATACTACAGGATTACCTCCTCATTCTGTTGCGTCAATAATTCAGGCCTATTTAGATTTGGAAAAAACTTCACAAATTCAAAATTTAAGAGATAATATCGATTTCTTTGTGAGCCAAATCTTAAAACTTGGATTACAAGATCAATTTGTAAAAAGTGAATCTGCTATACAAAGTTGTATCGTAACAGGTAATAGTGAAGTGAAATATATAGCAGGTAATTTTCAAAAATGTGGTTTTGATGTTAAACCTATATTGTCTCCGACAGTGCCTCAGGGTCAGGAAAGATTACGTTTTTGCCTACACAGTTATAATACGCAGGACGAAATTATGGAAGTCTTGAAGCTACTTGTTACCTTTGCCCAAAAGGTAAAATAAGGTAGGATGTCTCAAAACAAAAAGAGAAAAACACCGGTGTTTATCACTGGCATAGGAACTGAAGTAGGCAAAACAGTTGCTTCTGCAATAGTAACTGAAGCTTTGGAAGCAGATTACTTTAAGCCGATACAGGCAGGTGATTTGGCTCATTCTGATACGGATAAAGTCAAAAGCATGATCACTAATAGTAAATCAGTTTTTCATAAAAATAGCTATGCTTTGCAGACACCTATGAGCCCTCACGCCGCTGCAAAAATAGATGGTGTAGAAATAAGATTAAAGGATATTAAACTGCCTAACACAAAAAACCATCTGGTAATTGAGGGAGCAGGAGGTCTTTTAGTTCCGATAAATAATTCTGAAACCATACTTGATATAATACCTAATGAAGCTTTAGTGATTGTAGTTTCAAGACACTATTTGGGTAGTATTAATCACTCATTAATGACATTACAAATCTTAAAAGATAAAGGCTTTAGACCTGTGATTTTATTTAATGGTAATGAACATCCTACTACAGAATCAATTATTGCTGAAATGTCTGAATGTGAGATTTTAGGTCGAATAGATAACGAACCCTATTTTGATCAAAATGTAATTAAGGAGTATGCAGATTTGTTTAAGGAAAAATTGAAAAAGTTATTGTAGTTATGACGTTAAAAGAAAGAGACAAAAAACATCTTTGGCATCCGCTAACTCAGCATCAAATTCATCCTGAAGCATTACCTATCATAAGAGCTAAGGGAGCTTTACTTTATGATGAAGAGGGAAAGACCTATATAGACGGAATTTCATCCTGGTATACTGCAATGTATGGACATTGTAATGATTATATATTACAAAAGGTGTCTGAACAGATGCAGAATCTTGATCAAGTTGTATTTGCTGGATTTACACATAAACCAGCAATTGAATTATCTGAAAAATTGATTGAAATTTTACCAGGTAATCAACAAAAAATTTTCTTCTCGGATAATGGTTCCACGGCTAATGAAGTAGCTATTAAAATGGCCTTACAATATCATTTTAATCGTGGAGAGAAAAGAAATACTATCATCGCTTTTGAGGATGGTTTTCACGGAGATACGTTTGGTGCTATGTCGGCATCAGGCTTATCTGTATACAATGGTCCTTTTGAGGATTTTTTTATTGATGTAAAACGAATTCCAACTCCAAATCAGAATAACATTCAAAGCGTTGAATCTGAATTACATAATATTATTGAAGAAAATGAAGTAGCTGCATTTATCTACGAGCCTCTGGTTCAGGGAGCTAATGCTATGCACATGTTTGAAGCAGAACTCTTAGATAAAATTTTAAGGATTTGTAAGGATAAAGATGTGATTTTAATTGCTGATGAGGTAATGACCGGATTTGGTAAAACAGGCAAGAATTTTGCTTCAGATTATATGCTACAGCAGCCGGATATTATTTCTTTATCAAAGGCTCTTACTGCTGGTTTTGTGCCTATGGGTATTACTAGTTGTACACAGAAAATTTATGATGCATTTTTGGATGATTCTATAGGTAAAGCATTTTTTCATGCACATACGTACTCTGCAAACCCTATCGCTTGTGCTGCTGCTATTGCAGGGATAGACTTATTAAATTCCAAAGAAATTAAGGAAAACATTATTAGAATTATTGATTCTCATAAGGAATTTAACAAGCGAATACTAAAGCATCCTAAAGTAAAAACTACAAGACAGCTTGGGGTAATTTATGCTTTAGATCTGAATATAGAGATGGATCGTTATGGCACTAAACGCTATGAGATTTTTAATCATTTTATGGAA
>NZVW01000115.1 GCA_002697475.1 Aquimarina sp.
AGAAAAAGAAAATTACCGTACTTAGTGCAAAAAATGCAATTACGTTAAAGTACCAACTGAACATTGGATTACTATTTTTAATGTACATAACTGGAACGCTTAAGACAGCAACCAGAAGTACTAATAAGAACATACTACTATTCAATAAATGAAAGAAACTATGAAACTTTGTTTTAAAAGGTACGGATTTATCCATTAAAAGTTTCCAGTATAGTTTTTGGAAATTTTCTGCTGCACCTTTATTCCATCTAAACTGTTGTGAACGTGCTGCACTAATGACAACTGGCAATTCAGCAGGAGTTTCAACTTCCTCTAGATATTTAAATTTCCATTTTTTTAATTGTGCTCTATAGCTAAGATCTAGGTCTTCAGTAAGTGTATCTCCCTGCCAGTTACCCGCGTCTTCTATACAGGTTTTTCTCCAAACACCTGCAGTTCCATTAAAATTAATGAAGTGATCCTTATAATTACGGCCTACCTGCTCCATAGTAAAATGGAAATCAAGTGCAAAAGCCTGGATTTTAGTAAGCATCGAGTAGTCTCTGTTGATGTGTCCCCATCTGGTTTGTACTACTCCAATATTTTCATCCTTAAAGTAAGGGATAGTTTGTAGTAACCATTTTTACCTGGTAAGAAATCGGCATCAAAAATAGCGATGTAATCACCTTTGGCTATTTTTAACCCTTCTTTTAAAGCACCAGCCTTAAAGCCGGTTCTGTCTTTTCTTCTGATATGCTGTATGTCCAGGCCTGTAGCTCTCAGTTTGGCAATATGAGCAGCTGTGGTTTCAACAGATTCATCTGTAGAATCGTCCAGAACCTGTATCTCCAGCTTTTCTCCTGGATACTCTATCTCAGCAATATTGTCAAGTAGCCTTTCCATTACATACAGTTCGTTAAAAACAGGAAGCTGTACTGTAACAAAAGGAATCTCTTCTTCGTTAGAAAAGTTAAATTTAGGTGAATTATCTGGTTGCTTCTTTGCTTTTAGATAATTAACGAGTAAATTGAGCTGTGCTAAACTATACAAAAATATAATTAGCAGTGCCAGGGTGTAGGTTATAATGATAGCAATGTCCATGGTCATGTAAAGCTATATTTAAATATCCAACTTAATATCTTTACGCCTGCAAATATAGCACCTTTTATGGTTCCTGAAACTTTTGAGACACCAATTCTCTTTTTATATTTTACAGGTACCTCTGTATAGCTATAACTTTTTCTTAACGCTTTTAGTTGCATTTCTACGGTCCAACCATAGGTTTTATCCTGCATCTGCAGCTTTAGTAGCTTGTCATATTTGATGGCTCTAAAGGGTCCCAGGTCGGTAAATTTTGCGCCAAAAAAAAGTTTCATTAATGTGGTTGCCAGCCAATTCCCAAAGATTTGGGGTATGGTCATAGACCCGGATTCTCTTAAATTTTTATCTCTGGCACCTATAACGAGGTCAATATCATTTTTAAGTATGGGTTCTACAATTTTAGTAAGCTCTTCTGGATAATCACTGTAATCTCCGTCCAGAAATACAACAATTTCTGGTTTTATATCTTGACGGGCAATATAATCCATACCTGCCAGGCAGGCATATCCATAACCTTTTCTTTCTTCTCTCAACACTGTGGCACCTGAATCTCTGGCAACTTCTTCAGTCCTATCTGTAGATCCATTACTAACTACAATTATTTCTGATACGATATCAGGAATTTCTTTAATAACAAGACCTATAGAGTCTTCTTCATTAAATGCAGGGATAATAACTTTAATGTTTGTCGACATTATTTTAATGAGATATTTGGGTTATCTCTCTTAAAGCTAATAATATCTGTCCACTCTCCGGTCTTGACATCATTTTTATATTTTTCAGCTTTAAAAATTCTATTGTTCTTATAAAGGAGGCAGAAACCTTCTTTTTTATTGTTTTGGTATTGATATTTTTTTGTGATACCGGCCGCAATATCGTAAATAATCCACCAATTTTCGGCTTTATCATTTACAAAATGACCTTCTTTCAGCACTCTCCCTTTTTCGTCATAAAAATACCAATAACCCGTTTTGAGACCACGATTATAGTGACCTTCTTTTAAGACCTTCCCACTATTAGAAAAATAGTACCAAAACCCATTCTTATTTCCATTCGTATAGTGCCCTTCACTGGAGGTTATACCATTGGCGTAATAGTATCTCCAGAAATCTATATTTACATTGTTATCTATCCAACCTTCAGCTTTTAGATTCTGATTTTCGTGATATATATACATGTAAGTCTTCTGAGCAACAAGAAATTGAATTGAAAATGGTAGTATAAATAGGATGTATTTGTAGTTCATTATCACAGATTAAATATATCTTGTTGGACGTTTTGATGCCTATTACCTAACGTAGAGAAGAAAAAAATCGCTCTGATCAGAGCGATTTTCTTTTTAAAATTTTAATTTTTTTGATTATTAACGTAATCCATTAGATCAACATCATTTCCTAATAGAATTTCATTGGAGTTGATTCGACCCTCAAGTTTGTCATTTTCTAATTTCAATACACCGCGTGGACAAACAGCTGCACAAATCCCACATCCCACACAACTTGATCTCACTATGTTTTCTCCTTTTTGGGCATAGGATCTTACATCAATACCCATTTCACAATATGTGGAGCAGTTACCACATGAAATACACTGCCCACCATTAGTTGTAATTCTAAATTTGGAGAATAATCGTTGCTGAGCGCCCAGAATAGCAGCCATGGGGCAACCAAATCTACACCATACTCTATTACCCAAAATGGGATAAAAACCTGTTCCTATAACCCCGGAAAATATTGATCCAATGGCAAAACCATATGCCTTTTGTAATTTATAGGATTCGATAAAGAAAATCTTATTTCCCTCAGAAAAATGATTAAGTAATAAAACCCCTACTATTGTCAACAATACGGCGCCTCCTGCAAATTTTGCATCTTTATCCAGTCTTTTTCTTCGGTATATCAAAATTGCAATAAAAAGCAAGGAAAGGAAGCTTACTACTGCCCAGATAAATTGAGATCTTGTAAAAATGCTGCGATCTGGATTTTTGCCAATGTAGCTATATAGTACAGCTATAGTCATTACCACAGCAAAAACAAGAACAGTATGTATTGACCATCTTTCGAATTTCCAGGCAGAAAGCTTTTTACTACTCAACTGTCTAAAGGAATCTCCAGCGGTCTCAGCAAGTCCTCCACAACCACAAACCCAGGAGCAATACCACCTTTTACCATATTTGTAAGTTAGAAAGGGAGAAATTACAAATATGGATAGAATCCCAAACAGAAGCATTGCAAAACCAAGAGTACCACTATTTAAAAACCCATTAATATTCCAATCGTAAAAGAAATAGTAATTAAGCGGCCACATATTTTTAAAATCGTAATATGGATAGTTTAAAGCCTGCATAAACTCAGGAATAAGAAAAGCAAAGCCTAACTGAAAAAACATAACGGATACAGTTCTTAATTGCTGATATCTGTTATGGCGGTATTTTAAAATGAACTTATATCCAAAAACTAATATGGCAACAGTATAAAGTGTTCCGTAGACAAACCATTGACTAGCAGGCTGACCTTTTAAAAGGTAACTTAAAGGGTCAAATAGAGCAATAAGCCCTGTATTTTCTTTACCATCCACTCCCTGACCAATATATTGGGGGTAGAAGTATAAAATAATGTAGAATCCGGTAAGTAGAATTCCTGTCATCCAACCCAGAAGACCTCGAGATGATATGGATTTAAACCACACACCATCATTTTTGATGCCTTCTAATTTGGTCAGATATGCGTCATTGGCAAATATAATTGTACCTATTGTTATTAAAATTAAAGATAGCGCCAAAAATAAGGGTCTGTTTGGAAAATCTATATTAAAAGCAGCAAGTAAAAGAATCAAAAGTCCGGATAACCCTATAGCGACTGATATTTTTTGTTTGGTAGACAATCCTTTAGGTTCAGGACTGGCTAGTGACATACTATGGTCTAGTTTAGTACTCATATAATATATTTTAGAAAATAAGTTAAGCAGTTTGTAATTGTGATTTTTGAAAAGAAGTAAGTATCGTGGATTCGTGTTTTTTATAGAATTCAGGATCAAAATTTGCCTGGGACAGGTTTTTCATCACATAATGTATATCTTTTTTATCCGTCAACCATTGGTCAAAAACTTCGTGTCTCATACGAATACCAAAAGTGTTTATACCTAAGAATTCTCCAGTTTCTTTATGATACGATACGGTAATACATTTGGTGTCATCTTCGTGTTTCCAATGGAATTGAGTTTCGTAATCCTTTGGTTTAGCAAACACCCAACCGTAAGTCTGATATTCGATATCCAGAAATTTAGCACTATTAAACCAGTGTCCTGGTTTATATTCTATTTTTTTACCACAAATCGTTTGAGCTACCGTTTCTCCCATCATACGACCAGTGTACCAAACGGCTTCAACAGGTCGTCTTAATCCTATGGCTTCGTGCTGTTCTGCACAATCTCCTATCGCATAGATTTTAGGTACGTTGGTTTCTAAAAAGCGGTTTACTTTAACACCTCTTCCAAGATCAATACCAGAGTCTTTTAAGAAATCTATATTGGGGGAAACCCCAGCAGTAAGACCTACAACATCACAATCGATAATATCGCCCGTACCCTGTAGAATTACTCCTTTAACCTTTCCATTATCATCAGCTATAATTTCTTGTAAGTTGGAAGAAAGCCTTAAGTCTATATGATGATTTTTGATATGTCTGTTGATCATTTGACTCTCTCCCTCTGGTAGTACACCATTCCAAAAACTACTTTCTCTGACTAAAAAGGTTACAGGGATGTCTCTGGATCTTAACATTTCTGCGAGCTCTATACCTATAAGACCTCCTCCTACAATCACAGCTCTTTTACATGTTTTGTTATTGGGGGCATATTTTTCAAGGTTTTCTAGATCTTGTTTATGATACATTCCCATAACCCCATCTAAATCCTGACCGGGCCAACCAAATTTATTAGGCTTAGAACCTATTGCAATAATTAAGGTATCATAATTCATTTTTTCTCCATCAGAAAAATGCAATGATTTAGACTTTATATCTACCTTGGAGACTAATCCTTTTTTAAGCTCTATTCTGTTTTTATCCCAGAACCAGTTTTCATAAGGTTGGGTATGTTCAAATTTCATATGCCCCATATAAATATACATCAACGCTGTGCGAGAGAAGAAATACTCTGTTTCAGCGGATATAATAGTTATTCGTTTATCAGACATTTTTCTAATATGCCGGGCAGCGGTGACACCTGAAATCCCATTACCTATGATTACTATATGTTCCATATAAGATTGTTAGTTGAGCGTTAATATTTTGACGATGTTTTCATAATCAGTCGATATTAAAGATAAGAACTTATACTACTTGATTAATTTAGAATCAATCTAAAATTAGTTGTTGATGTAAGGGAGAGTGTTGCTTTTCGAACGACAAAATTTTTATAAAAAAAGGGAACATATTTTGTAAGTTCATTCATAAAGCTATCGACATAAGTGCTATAAATTTTGCACAAAGAATTTTTTCTGAGAGTAAATCATCAATAATTTAAATTATGAAGAACATATTTATAGTGCTTATAGTATTAACCGTTCAATTGGGTTATGCAAATCAGAATGACAGTTTTTTCAAAAAGGCAGATCAGTTTTTTTCTACTTTCGTAAAGAACGGTAAGGTTGATTATAAAGCCATACAAAGTGATCCTTCTTCTTTGAATGAGTTGGTAGGCCTAATTGAAAGTGCTGAGGTTAATTCTTCCCAGGTATTGGGTTATCAGGCTTTTTATATCAATACCTATAATTTATTGGTTATAAAGGGTGTTATTGCTAATTATCCAATTAATTCACCGCTTGATATTGGAGGTTTTTTTGATAAAACAAAATATATAGTTGCGGGAAATAAGTTAACTTTAAATGATATTGAAAATAAAATTCTTCGCGCTGAATTCCCTGAAGAGGCCAGGTTTCATTTCGTATTGGTTTGTGCCGGTCTAGGTTGTCCTCCCATAATTGATGAGGCTTATAAACCATCAAAGCTTACTGAGCAATTACAAAGACAGACTGAATTGGCAATTAATGACCCTAATTTTATTAAGGTTAAAGG
The DNA here is from genome assembly GCA_002697475.1 of Aquimarina sp. Classification (GTDB taxonomy): domain Bacteria; phylum Bacteroidota; class Bacteroidia; order Flavobacteriales; family Flavobacteriaceae; genus Aquimarina. The sequence goes on from NZVW01000115.1 coordinate 6,156, forward strand.
TAATAAAGTCCAGATATCACAAATTTTTGAGTGGTATAAAAAGGATTTTACCCAAAAAGGTAGCGAGATCGAGTTTATTAATAAATATAGAGAAGAGAAGTTACCGCAAGGTGCAAAGCTGTCCTATTATCCCTATGACTGGAAGCTTAACGATATAAAATAAATCTAATACACATCATATTAATTTTTTCAGATCCTTACTGGGTTCTGACAGAGTAGCATTTGCCAAAAATTAAAATCATAAACAAAAAAACAAATGAAAAAGACAATTTTATCACTAACAGCAATTTTATGTTTTGCATATTCATTCTCACAAGAAGATCAGACAGGATCTGTAATTCAAACTTTAACACCTTCAAAGTTAATCGGTAAAGGGCAGTATGATATTAAATGGTTCAATAACCTATATACACAAACTGAAAGTACCTTTTCAGAAGGAGATGAACCCAGGCAAACATTCTTTACATCTACATTAGAAGCCTATACTGGTATAGGGAATGACAGGAGGTGGAATCTTGGTGTTATTCTGGAATTCAGATCAAATGTAGTTTCGGATCGGAATGCGCTTGAGGTTTTTCAGTTTGATGGAGAAAGAGGAACCGCCAGGTCAGGTTTTACATCTTTTGCGCCATCGGTTAAATTTGTGCCGTTTGCTAAGGTAAATAACTTTTCTGTTCAGAGTTCTTTCTTTTTACCTCTTGTGGATAATGAAACAGAAAATGGAGTCTTTTTAGATCAAAAAGGTTATATCTGGCAAAATAGATTCTTTTATGATTATACCTTTCCGGGGAATAAGTTTCAGTTATTTACGGAACTTAATTCTGAGCTTAATTTTGGAAAAAAGGAGGAAAGTTTTGCTAACAATAGTTTGCGATTAACCCCTGGACTGTTCTTTAGCTACTTTCCTAGCTCTAAATTTACGGTTTTGGCACTGGCACAACATTCAGAACTTATAGATTTAGGGAACGATTTTGATCAAAACTTTACAGCGCTTGGAGGCGGCGCAAAATATCAGCTTACTAAAGAGCTCAATATTGAAGTTTTGTATACCAATTTTGTTGATGGAGCTAATACCGGGCTTGGAGAAACTTTTAATCTTGGTTTAAGAGCTGTGTTTTAAAAAGTTGTATTTTCAAGCAGTAAATCCGGAAAATAAAATGAACAAATTCTTATTACTGCTGATTGCTTTACTTTTTTTAAACTGTCAGGGACAAAAATCTAAAATTAATGGGATAAGCTTTGTTGCTGCACCTAAAGAAATAGCCTTAGAATCCATAGATCCTTTAGTGAAGTTAAATGCTAATTGGGCAGCAGTAATGCCATTTGGGTTTGTAAAAAATCTGAATTCTCCGGATGTCATTTTTAATACAGAAAGGCAATGGTGGGGCGAGCGAAGGGATGGCGCTAAAAAAACTATTGAGATGCTAAATCAAAAAGGTATCAAAGTTATGCTTAAGCCACAATTGTGGGTATGGAGAGGAGAGTTTACTGGAAATATTGAAATGAACGATGACAAGGATTGGCAGGCATTTGAAACTTCATACAGAGAGTTTATTATGACCTATGCTAAATTGGCCAGAGATGTAAATGTTCCCATATTATGTATAGGTACTGAGTTACACACTTTTGTTCAGAAAAGGCCAAAGTTTTGGAATGACCTTATTGAGGAGATCAAAAATACGTATAAAGGGGAATTGACTTATGCTGAAAATTGGGATCAGTTCAACAAAACCAAAATTTGGGAAAGGCTTGATTACATTGGGGTTGATGCTTATTTTCCTCTTTCAGATAGTAAGACGCCAAGTGTAGAAGAACTTAAAAAAGGATGGATATCGCATAAGGAAGAAATTAAAGCAGCATCTGATAATTTCCAAAAACCAATTTTGTTTACTGAATATGGCTATAGAAGTGTCAATTATACTGGTCAAAAACCTTGGGATTCCAATAGGTCAAACAATGATATAAACCTAAAAGCACAGGAAAATGCTCTTACAGCATTATATGAGACGTTTTGGTCTGAAAAATGGTTTGCTGGAGGCTTTTTATGGAAATGGTTTCATAACCATAAAGATGCTGGAGGGCACGAGAATAATAGATTTACAATACAAAATAAACCGTCAGAAGAACTGATTAGGCGGTTTTATTCAAAGGAAAAATGAAATTTCTACTTTCGCTAATATTACTAATCACAATACTAGACTCATTTGGTCAGCATCAGGTATCAGAAATAGTTATTCAGGGGAATCAAAAAACAAAAATTGGAGCTATAAAAAGGTTAATTACCCTAAGACAGCATAGCAGTTTAGACTCTCTAATACTTGAAGAAGATATTAAGCGATTAAAGCGTTTACCTTCGATGGCTCACGCTTATTACCAGGTTCATAAAGTAGAAGATGGCTATAAGATTGTATATGGAGTAGAAGAAAACTTTACTACAATACCTTCGGTTAATATTTTTACTACAAATGATGAAGAGTTTGCGTATAGACTGGGGCTGTATGAATTTAATTTTTTAGGGAGAAACATCATATTAGGAGGTTTATATCAAAATGATATTTATAACTCCTATGGAGTGAACTTTAGAGCACCTTTTTTATTTAATCGCAATTTTGGACTTGCTATAAATTATAATAATCTAACAACAGAAGAACCTGTTTTTTTGGAGAATGGAACAGCAGATTACAAGTACAATAATACTTCATATGAGATATTGGGTCTTTATCAATTCAGTTTTAATCACCGTATTGAATTAGGAGCTAATTATTTTAATGAGGATTATGAATATAAATCCGGAGCTACAGCGGATGGGGTTCCACAAGATTTCAACGTCAATAAGCTATTGTTTAAGGGTATCTACGATTATGATAATCTGAATTATCATTTTCAGTATATTGAAGGGTACAGAAGTATGCTGAATCTGCAATATGTAATTAGCACTGAAAATATTTTGCCTGATTTTTTAATAGGCTGGAATGACTTTTTTTATTTTAAAAGAATAGGTAATAGAGGCAATTGGGCTAATCGATTGCGATTAGGTTTGGCAACAAATGATAATACCCCCTTTGCTCCTTTTGCGGTGGATAATAACCTTAATATAAGAGGGGTAGGAAATACTATAGATAGAGGAACGGGTGTAATTGTCTTAAATACAGAGTATAGGTATACTTTGATTGAAAAAAACTGGTTCGTATTGCAAAGCAATGCCTTTGTAGATGGTGGTAGCTGGCGCAATCCCGGTGGTGATTTTGGTGATTTTGGAGATGCTCAAAACTTAAGAATTTACCCTGGCTTAGGTATCCGATTCATTCATAAGAAGATCTTTAATGCTATAATTCGTATAGATTATGGATATGGCATTACTGAAGATGCTACAAATGGGTTTGTTTTTGGGATAGGACAATATTTTTAAATGCTCTATGATGCTAGATTGGACATAAAATAATGAGTTGATTATATATAATTCAATTGGCAACTCTATCTTTATAATATTGATATAGCTCTTCTGAAGATGCTCCCATCCATCTTTTTAAGTGAATATTAAAAAAATGATATTGAAGACGCCATATTCCAATTTCCCGATATCTACGCGCAGATGTAATAATTTTTTCTGGAATTACAACAAATTGATTGATAGCAAATAAACGGTCAACAAGGTCATTGTCTTCATAAACAATATAGGACTCATCATACCCATTAATTTCTTGAAAAAGCTTTTTGGTAATGAACTGACTTTGATCCCCTCCCCGACATTTTTTACTTCTAAATTTTGTCATCCATCCTAGAAATTTCAACCACCAATGATTATCATCAAATTTCATTCTAAAACAGCCCGCAAG
>NZVW01000116.1 GCA_002697475.1 Aquimarina sp.
TAAAAGCTCTTGAAGAAGCTAATGCTAATGTTAAAGGTATGGTTGCCATTTTCAGTTACGGATTCGGTATTGCAGATGAAAATTTCAAAAATGCAGATATTCAACTTCATACATTAAGCAACTATGAAAATCTGTTAGAACAAGCCCTTGAAACCAATTATATCACAGAAGAAGAAGAAGAAACTTTACAAAGCTGGAGAACCAATCCCGCTGAATGGAATATTTAAAATAGCTATGAATTTAGAAAGTAGTACAGTTACTGTACAAAAAAAGCCAGAAGAGGTATATCATTTTTTAACGAATGTTGAAAATTTTGAACAATTGATGCCAGAAAGTAAACAAAAATTTGAAATGTTGAATGACACTCGATTTTTGTTTCAATTAAAAGGAATGCCAGAAATTGTTCTAGAAAAAAAAGACAGCACAGAATTTAGCACAGTAGTTTTAGGAGCTGCAAGTGACAAATTGCCTTTTACACTTACTGCTAATATTGAGGAAGAAAGTGCAGAAACAAGTAGGGTTCAGCTAATTTTTGATGGGGAATTCAATGCTATGATGGCTATGATGATTAAAAAACCATTACAAAATTTCATCAATACTTTAAGCGAAAATATTTCGAAGATTTAATATAACAGTTTAATCTCTTTAAGATCAAACTCCTTATAAATTTCATCTTCAAGAAGTAATTGCAATCTACCTTCAGGAGTAACGGAATTTATAATACCAACAAAAGAATCGCCCTTTACATCTATAAATGTAGAGGGTTTATTTTTTCTGAATAGAAATCCCTCATAGTCCTCTCTTAACTGGCAAAAACCATTCAATTTTTCATTCGAATCAAACTGATTATTAACCTTAGCCAGAAGAATTGATAATACTTCCTCTAAATCGTAATGTTTACCTGTAATTTGTTTTAAAGAGGCAGCTTGAGGCAAACCTTCAAAATGTAATTGATTAACATTAAGACCTACTCCTAGGACAACGCCCTCCAATCTGCCATTTTTAACAATATTCTCAATTAAAATTCCACAAATTTTATATCTATCTGACAGAATGTCGTTAGGCCATTTTATAGCTAATTTAGGCACAAGTAACTCTTCTAAACCGCTTACCAAAGCTAATGAAGCAGCCATTGAAATATTAAACTGTTTACTTAACTCTATATTTTGAATGGGCAGAAACACACTAAATGTAAGGTTTTTACCTGCATCGCTAACCCAAACTGTACCCATTTGACCTTTCCCCTTTGTCTGTTCATTGGCTACAACGCAAGTGGATGACTTGAGGCCTTCTTCTCTATAAAGATTCCTTAAAAAAGTATTTGTTGAGCCAATGGCATCAACTTTGATTATACGCATGTGAATAATAGTGTAAAAGTTTTACAAATGTACATTAAGTAGAGATGTTAAAAAGATAAAAAGTAATAACTTTACACAAATTAAAAAAAATGCATGAATAAAAAGGAAATCGGTACAGATCAATTAATCACTCAAATTTTAAAGGGAATAGAAGAAGTCAAAGGTCAGGATATAAACGTTTTAGATCTTCGCGATATTGAAAATACAGTTTGTAGCTACTTCGTAATCTGTAACGGTACTTCTAATACTCAGGTTAACGCAATTGTAAATTCTGTTCAAAAAACGGTTAGCAAATCACTTAAAGACAAGCCCTGGCATGTAGAAGGTAGTGAAAATGCAGAATGGGTACTAATTGATTATGTTGATGTAGTTGTCCACGTTTTCCAAAAACACATCAGAGAATTTTATGACATAGAAGGATTGTGGGGGGACGCAAAGACTACAATAATCGAAACAAATTATTAAAAAACACCTAAATGGCTAAAGATAATAGAAAAATTGACCCTAAAAGGCCTAAGTTCAGTGCATACTGGATTTATGCTATAATTATAATAGGATTTTTAGTTCTTAATTTTATGGGTGGTAATTGGGGATCTGCTCCAAAAACCACGATATCTGAATTTGAGAGCTATCTAAGTAACGGAGAAGTTCAAAAAGTAGTTATTCTTAACAGAAGAGAAGCTAAAGTCTACTTAACTCCTGAAGCAAAACAACTAGAAAGACATAAGGATTCAAAAGACAAATCACTCTTACCATCCAGCCCTAACGAGCCGGATTATTCGTTTGAATTTGGAGACCTTCAGAATTTTGAAAATGACATTGCCGCAATTAAAAAAGCAAATAACTTAGATACAAAAGTTATTTATGATACTGAAAGTAATGTTTGGGGAGAAATCTTTATTACTCTTCTACCATTCGCTTTGATTATCGGAGTATGGATTTTTATCATGAGAAGAATGAGTGGTGGTGCAGGCGGTGGCGCTGGTGGTCAGATCTTTAATATTGGCAAATCAAAGGCTAAGTTATTTGATCAAAATACAGATGTAAAAGTATCTTTTGAAAATGTTGCTGGTCTTGAAGGAGCTAAAGAAGAAATTCAGGAAATTGTAGATTTCCTTAAAAATCCTGAAAAATACACTTCACTGGGAGGTAAAATCCCAAAAGGTGCGCTATTAGTAGGGCCTCCGGGAACAGGTAAAACCCTTCTTGCTAAAGCTGTTGCCGGCGAAGCAAAGGTTCCTTTCTTTTCACTATCAGGTTCAGACTTCGTAGAGATGTTTGTAGGAGTTGGAGCATCCAGAGTAAGAGACCTTTTTAAGCAAGCTAAAGAAAAAGCTCCTGCTATCATTTTTATTGATGAAATTGACGCCATTGGTAGAGCAAGAGGAAAAAGTAACTTTTCAGGATCGAACGATGAGCGAGAAAATACGTTGAATCAGTTGTTGACTGAAATGGATGGTTTTGGCACCAATACAAACGTAATTGTTATTGCTGCAACCAACCGAGCAGATGTATTAGACAAAGCGCTAATGCGAGCAGGTAGGTTTGATAGACAAATATACGTTGATCTGCCAGATGTGAGAGAAAGAAAAGAGATTTTTGAAGTACATCTAAAGCCAATTAAAAAGGTAGAAAACGAACTGGACACAGAGTTTTTAGCTAAACAAACACCAGGTTTCTCTGGAGCTGATATTGCTAATGTCTGTAATGAAGCTGCGTTAATTGCGGCTCGTAAAGGAAAAAGCGCAGTTGGCAAACAAGATTTCCTTGACGCCGTAGATAGAATTGTGGGAGGACTGGAAAAGAAAAACAAAATTATAACTCCAGATGAAAAACGAGCAATTGCCGTTCATGAAGCAGGTCATGCTACAGTAAGCTGGATGTTAGAACATGCCGCTCCACTGGTAAAAGTTACAATTGTACCGAGAGGTCAATCGTTAGGCGCCGCATGGTACCTACCTGAGGAACGTCTCATTGTTCGTCCTAACCAAATGTTAGACGAAATGTGTGCAGCACTAGGCGGTAGAGCAGCAGAGCATGTGATATTTAATGAGATTTCTACAGGAGCTCTCAGTGATCTTGAAAAAGTCACTAAGCAAGCCAGAGCTATGGTTACTATATATGGTCTAAATGATAAAGTTGGTAATCTAACTTATTATGATTCCTCTGGTCAAAGTGAATATAACTTCACTAAACCATATAGCGAACAAACTAGTGAGCTTATTGATAAAGAAATCTCTAATATCATTGAATTACAATATCAAAGAGCTATAAAACTTTTAGAAAACAACAAAGATAAGTTACTGGAACTTGCTGAAGTACTACTAGAAAAAGAGGTGATTTTTAAAGATAATCTTGAAAAGATTTTTGGAGAAAGACCTTTTGGAAGAAAAGAAGAGGAAACAGTAATCGAGCCTTCTTAATTTTAAGAAAACTTTATATTAGCAAAATCAAAAATCTTAACCTTACCTATAGTGGGGTTAAGATTTTTTTTATCTTTGGAAGAATATAATAACCTAAAATCCCAATTCCAATCGCGCATTAATATGAGTCTATTTAGAAGATTATTTTCATCAAAATCTAAATCAGACCAAAAGAGTAAGGAGCGTCACATAGAAGATCGAAGCAAATATATGCCAGAGATCAGCCTTCCTGAGGATGAAAGTTTTATGATCAACTTTAAACGAAACGGAGGAAAATTCCTGTATTGCGACAGTGATGAAGAAGTTATGGATTCTTTTGATAAAATTCTTTTGGAAAATGACTGGTATGAGAAAGATGTGTGTTGTTTTGAAATTGGTTTAGAACATAAGTTTTCAGGATATAATCTTAACTTCTTAAAAAAGACACCTGCTTCTTTTCTTTTAGCTACTTGCGAATATTTAATCGCGGATACCGGAGCTATCCTGGTTTCTTCTAATCAACTAAGAGAAAAGAAACTTATGGAACTTCCGGACAACTTTATCATCTTTGCTTCAACTAGTCAAATTGTAAGAACTATTGGTGAAGGTTTAAAGGGGATAAAAGAAAAAAACAGAAATGCCATACCCTCTAATATTACAACTATCAAAAACTTCGAACCACAGAAAGAAAAAGACTTTCTAAGTTATGGAAGTAGCTCAAAAAATCTATATTTGCTGCTGCTTGAAGATTTATAAAATGAATACGCCATAACAATTAAGGTTCTATCAAACCAAATGATTATCGGCATTACATCTGAAAATTGAAAAACACTAAAAACTACAGATGAAGGAATTATTAACAAGAACATTATCGGGTTTTTTATATACCCTAATTTTGCTTTCATCTATTTTCATATCTCCATATACCTTTATAGCAATTTTCTTGATTTTTGGAACTTTATGTGTTTTTGAATTTCAGAAACTAATTCATTTACAAAATAAAAGACTATATATTATTTTCTTTTTACTTTATGGAATGTGTCATTTTTTAAAGTTTCCTCTTTATATAGTAGTTCCTTTACTCATATTAACCATAGTTACGGAACTTTTTCTGGTTAAAGATCTTATTACGATAAGAATTATACCCATGTTTGAAAAAAGAAAATACAGAACCAGTATCTTTTATTTAATTACGTCAATAATATTCCTTACCGCAATACCTTTTAAGGAAAATGAGTATGAACCCTTTCTGATTGCAGGGCCACTAATCATTATATGGGTTAATGATAGTTTTGCATATCTAGTAGGTAAAAACTTTGGCAAACACAAACTATTGGAACGCATATCCCCTAAGAAAACTATAGAAGGATTTCTAGGCGGATTTGTTTTTTCATTGATAGCTGGTTATCTCTTAGCTATTTTTTCTGAAACACTTTCAGTAGTTATTTGGTTGACAATAAGCGTTATTATGAGTATTTTTGGTACACTAGGTGATTTAATACAATCTAAGTTCAAAAGGCAAGCTGGAGTCAAAGACAGTGGTACCATTATGCCTGGACATGGTGGGATTTTTGACCGCTTAGACAGTATTATATTTGCCAGTCCATTTCTATATGCATTTTTATTAATTCTGAAATATGTTTCATAAAGAAGGTTTTAAGATTATCACTATAGCTATTGTTATCATATTAGGTATCAATTTAGCATCATACGTTGCCATTCAGGTAAAAGAAATTCAATTTGCCATACTGATCACATCATTGGTGTTTCTGGTTTTAATTCTTCAATTTTTCCGAAATCCAAAACGAAATACAAGTCTAAATGACAAAACCGTAGTTGCACCTGTAGATGGTAAAGTTGTGGTCATAGAAGAGGTTTTTGAAAAAGAGTACTTTAAAGACCAAAGATTACAAGTATCTATTTTTATGTCGCCAATAAATGTACACGTTACCAGACATCCTATAGGTGGTAAAGTATCTTTTAGCAAATATCATCCTGGCAAATATTTAGTAGCGTGGCATCCCAAAGCTTCTGAAGAAAACGAAAGAACAACGGTAGTAGTTAAAAATGAAGGAGTAGAAGTTCTTTACAGACAAATTGCAGGAGCTCTGGCAAAGCGTATTGTAAACTATGCAAAAGAAGGGGAAATGGTAGTTCAGGGATCTGATAGTGGCTTTATTAAATTTGGTTCCAGAGTAGATGTTTATTTACCATTAGGTACAAAAGTGGATGTAAGTCTTAATCAAAAAGTTAGAGGTGGTGAGAGCATTATTGCAACAATCTAAAAGTTTGTCTGCATTACAATTATTAGCTTAAGAGATATAATTATTCAGTTTTTTTGGTTACAATTAGTCTATGACGGATGAAGAATTACATATTGCTTTTAAAAAAGCTTATGAAAAGGCTAGTACGACAAATATTCAGCTACCTCCGGACATTATGCTTCATTTATACGCCTACTACAAACACGCTAAACATGCTGAAGAATTTTATATTCCATCCTCAGGAGACAATGAACTTAGAAATGCTTTTAAACTAAACGCCTTATTTCAGGTAAAAGATTTATCCAGAGAGGAAGCTATGGAGAGATATATTGAAACAGTTAATAAATATATCATAGACTAACTGAATTCCAAAAGACCAATTTTTTCAGAATGCCTTATCGCTTCTAAACTGTCTTTAAAATAACAACAGGCTACGTTAAATTTTTTAATTTCTGACAAAATCTTGACTGCTTCTTGCCGCTTTTCAATCTTAGTTTGTCTTATATAAATTGCCTTAATACGATCAGGGAATTCTTGTACAATCTTTTGATAAATGAAAGGATCCTTTTGGCTATCGTCTCCTAGCAAAGTAAAACTAACCCCCGGATAAAAATTTAAAATAGTAGCTATTTTTTCAAATTTATGATCGTGATTTCCCCTACCCGTCAACAAAAAATCGCCAAGCCCCTTTTTTATTTTTTTTAATTTTATTATCGCTTTTGGAAAACCGTGTAAGGCTGTAAACTTATCAATAAAACTGTACAAATTCCATTCACTACTGGAAACATAAAAGAAAAGGTTACTTCCTTCATCATGGATTCTGGATGCTTTACTAAGCAACCTATAATGCTCAACCACATCTTCAAAGATTTTTCTTCTGTGAATGTTATTGGTTAACAACACAAATAATTTTTTAAAAAAATTACTGGAATGTGATATTAAAAAGGTGTCATCAATATCAGAAATAAAACCATATTCCCCAGGAAAGGACATAAAAAACTCCTCTGTACGTGTAATTTTTTCATCTCCCCAATTTACTGAAACCTCAAAGCGATGCCATCCGGGACTTAAAGGTTTATGAAGAGGTACACTAAAATGGTAAAAGCCATCAGACATAGTTGTAGTACTAGATTGTACCCCGTTAAAATTAAAGTTTACTTCAATATCCTCTAAGGGTTTGATCATAAACATTCTAATCATATAAAATGCGTACTTCCATCTGTTATGTTCAAAAGAGTTAGATTCTAAATTTTTATTCTTAATCACGTGACCAAATACCTCAACGCTATTAAGATTTGCATAACCTCTATAAATTTTTAGATATACTTCTGACATAAGCTAAAGAATCCTTATTTTTAAATGTATACATTTTATCGTAGAAATGACACTCACCAATAAAAAAATACTTGTTGTAGTCAACCCAATATCCGGCGACAAGGATAAAGAACCTATTGTAAAAAAAATAAAAGAAGCTGTTCCCAATAAAAACACTTTAAAAATTTTTAAAACCACAGGGGAACAAGATCATCAAAAAATAAATGAATTATATAAAGATTATAGGGCTGATAGAATATTAGTAGTAGGCGGAGATGGTACCATCAAACTGGTAGCCGAATGTCTAAAAGATGTTCAACCAATAATTGGCATTATTCCTTGCGGGTCCTCCAATGGCTTGGCTAAAGACCTGGATATCCCAAAAAACATAGAAGAGGCTATTAAAGTAGCCTTAGATAGCTGTATTATTGAGATGGACAGCATACTCATTAACGACACTATTGGTCTACATATAAGTGATTTAGGAATTAATGCCGAATTGATACATAACTATTCCAAAACAAAAGTGCGAGGCTATTTTGGATATGCACTAAGCAGTATTCCCACATTACTAAATACAGACATTCCCTATACATTTGAAATCAAAACAGAAAATGAGCACAAAGTTGTCAGCGGAATCATGTTAGCTTTTGCTAATAGTAAAAAGTTTGGAACAGGAGCACTTGTCAATCCTAAGGGAAAAATTAATGATGGTAAATTCGAAATTTTAGTATTTAAAAGTTTAGATGTAGTATCTATATTCAAAACACTATTTGAAGAAATAAAAATGGATTCAGATTTTGTCGAAGTAATTCAAACCAAACAAGCCAAAGTCACAATGGAAAAACCAGTGTACTTTCAAATTGACGGAGAACCCCACGGAAAAACCAGTGAAGTGACAGTAAAAATGAGTGCTAATATGTTGAAAATTGCTGTTAATAGTAGTTCATAAAATATCCAAAAGCACCCCTGGATCATTAATTACCAAGGGATGCTTTCTTTTATTTTACTATTTTTTCAAAGTTTCTAAACTTGACTTAAGCGTTTCTATCTTAGCTTCAGCGTCAGCTTGCTTCTTTCTTTCATTAGCTATAACCTGCTCTGGTGCATTATTAACAAATCGTTCATTCTGCAATTTTTTCTGAACAGACTTCAAAAAACCTTGTGTATATTCCAGCTCTTCAGTTAATTTCTTAATCTCAGAATCTACATCTATAGCTCCTGCTATCGGAATAAAATATTCATTTGATTTTACTCTAAATGACAAAGCACCTTCTACCTTGTCCTCAACGTATTTGATTTCTGATATATTACCCATCTTAGTAATTACAGCGTCAAAATCTCTAGTAAAAGACTCATGATTCAATACCAACAACTCTATGGTATCCTTAAAGGCAATGTTTTTTTCCTTTCTAATTGCACGGATACCAGAAACCACTTCAGTTACTACCTGAAAATTACTAATCATATTTTCGTCTATACCTGTTTGCTCAGGCCAAGCAGAAATTATTAAAGCTTCTTCCTTAGAACGAGATTTTATCTTATGCCACAGCTCCTCTGATACAAAAGGTATAAAAGGATGAACAATCTTTAAGTTATCTTCAAACAATGTAATTACCTCGTTATACGTTCTTGCATCGATTGGACTTCCGTATTCTGGCTTCACCATCTCCAGCAACCAACTACAGAAATCATCCCATATCAGCTTATATGTGGTCATCAACGCATCACTCATTCTGTATTTAACATAGTGATCTTCCAGTTCTCTTAAGGATTTTTGAAACTTAGAAGTATACCAAGCTATTGCAATCTTTGATGACTCCGGTTGAGCTATGTTTTCATCAATCTCCCAGCTACTTACCAGATTATATGCATTCCATATTTTGTTAACAAAACTACTACCCTGCTTACAAAGATCTTCATCAAACATCAAATCATTACCTGCAGGTGAACTTAATAGCATTCCTACTCGTATTCCATCCGCACCGTATTTATCTATAAGGTCTAATGGATCCGGTGAATTACCTAAAGATTTAGACATTTTTCTTCTCTGTTTATCCCTTACGATACCTGTTAAATAAACATTGGTGAATGGCTTTTCTTTTCTATATTCATATCCTGCAATAATCATACGTGCCACCCAGAAAAATAAAATCTCTGGAGCTGTTACCAAATCATTTGTAGGATAATAGTAATTTATTTCTTCATTATCAGGCTCAAGAATACCATTAAAAACACTCATAGGCCATAACCAGGAGGAGAACCAAGTATCCAAAGCATCAGGGTCTTGCGTTAAATCATTATCAGAAAGTTGATTGTTTCCCGATTTTTTACGAGCTAACTCGAGAGCTTCTTCCCTACTCTCAGCTACAACAAAATCATCTTTACTATCACCATAGTAATACGCAGGTATCTGATGCCCCCACCATAATTGTCTAGAGATATTCCAATCTCGTACATTTTCCATCCAGTGACGGTAGGTATTGATAAACTTTTCAGGAACCAAGTTAACATCTTTCTCTAAAACTGCATCTAATGCCGGCTTAGCTAAACCCTCCATTTTTAAAAACCATTGGTCACTTAACCTTGGCTCGATAACTGCCTTGGTACGCTCACTGGTACCAACCTTATTAAGATGGGTTTCTGTTTTAAGAAGTGCTCCAATTTCTTCAAGCTCTTTTACAATCTCTTTTCGTACTGTAAAACGATCCTTACCTTCATAATGCAAACCATAAGAATTTAAAGTAGCGTCCTCATTAAAAATATCGATTACCTCAAGATTGTGTTTGTCTCCCAGTATTTTATCATTAGGGTCGTGAGCAGGAGTAACTTTTAAACATCCCGTACCGAATTCCATATCCACATACTCATCTTCTATTATCGGAATGGCTCTATTGACAATAGGAACTATTGCTTTTTTACCCTTCAAATACGTGAATCTTTCATCATTTGGGTTAATACAAATAGCCGTATCACCCATTATAGTCTCGGGTCTAGTAGTTGCAATAGTTAGTACATCTTCAGAACCTTCTATTTTATAATTTAAATAATAAAGATTACCCTGCTTTTCTTCGTAAATAACTTCTTCATCAGACAACGTGGTTTTGGCTTCAGGATCCCAATTCACCATTCGATATCCTCTATAAACCAGACCTTTATTAAACAAATCAACAAAAACTTTTATAACAGAAGCAGACAGATTGTCATCCATAGTGAAAGCTGTCCTCTCCCAATCACACGAAGCTCCTAATTTCTTTAATTGCTCTAATATAATCCCACCATGCTTATGAGTCCAATCCCAGGCATGTTCTAAAAATTGATCTCTGGTTAGATCGCTTTTATTAATTCCTTCAGACTTTAATTTAGCTACAACTTTAGCCTCAGTTGCGATAGAAGCATGGTCAGTTCCCGGAACCCAGCAGGCATTATAACCCTTAAGCCTGGCCCGTCTTATTAGTACGTCTTGAATTGTATTGTTTAGCATATGCCCCATATGCAAGACTCCTGTTACATTAGGAGGAGGAATTACTATAGTGTAAGGTTCGCGCTCATCAACTTCAGAATGGAAATAGTTATTATCCATCCAGTATTGATACCATTTATCTTCAATAGATTTAGAATCATATTTTCCTAAAGAAGCCATATTTTGGTCTGGTTTTTGAAATTAGAGTGCAAAAGTAATTATTATAAACGACAACTTGAAAGTCTTTAGCAATTTTGAAGTTGGATAAAAAGTAACTACTTTTACATTTAACTAAAACCTACGTTATGAAAAAAATCGTATTAATTCTGTTTATTGGTCTTGTTACTCAGGTAGTTGTCGCACAGGAAAAAGCAGTAATAGAATTTAAATCTGAAGTTATTGAATACAATGATATAAAAAAAGGTAGTGATGGTGTTCGTCAATTTGAATTTACCAATAAAGGTAATGCTCCTTTGGTTATTTCTAAAGTATATTCTAGTTGCGGATGTACAATACCTAAAAAACCAGAACAGCCAATAGCACCTGGCGAAAGTGGTATTATTGAAGTAAAATATGACACCAATAGATGTGGTCCTTTCAGAAAGACTATTTCCGTCTATTCTAATGCAACAGAAAATATTAAAGCTATTAAGATAAAAGGTACCGTTCTTTGTGAAGATTCGGATAAAAGTGTATTAGAGAAGAAAAATTAATAAAAGTTTAACTTAACACAAATAAAGACCTGAATTTCAGGTCTTTATTTGTTTATATCACTTTTTCAAGGAAAAACGTGAATGTCATGACCACCCCCCCCCGATCTATTGTAAGTTTTATTTTCTTTCCTTCTTCGGAATAGAACAAGTCATTTATTTCTGAAAGACTATATCTGGATGAATCTCTTCCATTTACACCAATGATTACATCTCCCTTTAAAATTCCAGCTTTATCACCCGGTGAACCAGGCCTGATCTCTATAATTTCGTATCTTGGTTGTAATGCGTACTCCAATAGAATATCTTCAATAGCATTAATAGATTTTATCTTACCTGAATTATCTTTAACTACATTGAAACCCGCTTGATTGACTTTTCTAAAATCAGGCTTCTTAGACAAAATTTTACCATTATGCTGAACGGTTAGGCCACTCATATTATAATTAAAAGGCTTATTGAAGAATTTATTTTTTTTAAAAGAAATCTTCCTCTTCTGATAATCTAATATTACATTGAATCTTTTAAGTACAGCTGCACCTATAGAACCTTGTCTTTCTTTAACCGAAATCTCAGCTAAATGTATGGAATCCGGAAATGAAGTAGTGACATTCCTTAACTCAAAAGGGCCAATATTTAAACTGCTTATTTTAGAATTTCTTCCATAAATATCACCTGAAAATCCTCTGCCTAAATAGTCTTTAAAAGAATTTTGAGGAACTTCTATGCCTAAATCCGGGTTCTCAAAAAGCCAAAGCCCAGATCCAGAACCAGAATCAATTAACAGATTCAAATTAACAATACCTACTGCAGTAAGATGTTTGATGTCCATAAATGGTCTTTTACCGTCCAGAAATCTTAAATCTGCTTGGTAACATTTTTTACACTTTTTAAATTCAAATTTTTGAGATGGGACAGCATAAATTTTATTTTTTGAGTAGCTAATTTCAACAGCAAAGTCCTTGAAAAAATCATAACCTATGATACCATGAATAGGAAATCCCATTCTGGGTGAAAAATTTATGGTTTGATCATAGATAAGATAAATGGTATGATCATTACTGGTTGCATCACCAATCTTTACAGTATTATGTACTGATTTCACTGCCTCTACAGGCTCATCATTACCTAAACCCCGTAAAGAAATCTTTGAAGCATTACGCAATTCAAGGGTATTTCTGTCCTCCAGACTAAAAATAATGGTAGAACCTACGCCCGTATCCAAAATAAAAGATAATTCTACTCCATTGATGTTAACCGGCACAATAATGAGATTATTAACCAATTTAAAATTGATCTTACTTCTTTTAAGGTTATCAGGGAATTTAAAGTTATTCTGAGCTGTAGTGTTTTGAACAAACAGCACAATAAAAACTAAAAAGATCTTTATAAGAAAACGATAAAAATTCAAGGGCAAATCTTACTTTCTTTTAAATATATAAAATTCCTTTAAAATTGTTAGAGCAATATTGATCTATTTGCTAATATTTTAAGAAATTAGCCTACTAAAGACATTCATACTATGCCATCAGTATCAAGAAAAGGAAAAGCTATGCCGGAATCACCAATACGTAAATTGGTTCCATATGCTGAGAAAGCTAAAAA
Organism: Aquimarina sp.; assembly: GCA_002697475.1. Taxonomy (GTDB): domain Bacteria; phylum Bacteroidota; class Bacteroidia; order Flavobacteriales; family Flavobacteriaceae; genus Aquimarina. The sequence continues at coordinate 13,117 of NZVW01000116.1, forward strand.
AGAAGGCAAAAGAATTTATCATTTAAATATAGGCCAACCTGACATAAAAACACCAATAGAAGCTCTAAATGCGGTAAAAAACAATACTATTGATGTATTAGCATATAGCCATTCTGCAGGTTTTGAAAGTTTTAGTGAAAAGCTATCTGGTTATTATGCTAAACATGATATAACAATTGCAGCAGATGATATTCTAGTGACTACCGGAGGTAGTGAGGCTTTGATATTCACTATGGGTAGTATAACTGACCCAGGAGATGAGATTATAGTTCCTGAACCTTTTTATGCCAATTATTACAGCTTCTCAACCCAGTCAAACATTAAAGTTGTACCTGTAGTCTCTTCAATTGAAAACGATTTTGCATTACCGGAGATATCTGAATTTGAAAAACTAATAACAGAAAAAACCAAGGCAATATTAATTTGTAACCCAGGAAATCCCACCGGATACCTTTACAGTAAAAACGAAATTAAAGAATTAACCAAGTTAGCCATTAAGTATGATTTATTTTTAATCTCTGACGAAGTGTATAGAGAATTTGTATATGATGGCTCCGAACATTATTCTATACTTCAGGAAAAGGAATTGGATGACCACGCTATCGTGATTGATTCTGTATCCAAAAGATATAGCATGTGTGGAGCACGAATAGGCTGTATGGTAAGTAAAAATCCAAGTGTAATTGCTACAGCTATGAAGTTTGCACAAGCAAGATTAAGTCCGCCAACCTATGCACAAATTGCTAGTGAAGCGGCATTAGAAGCTCCAGATTCCTATTATAAAGAGACTGTAGAAAAGTATAAACAAAGAAGAGACTTACTTATTGCTGAATTAAAAAACATACCTCACCTCAGAGTTTCAATACCTAGAGGTGCATTTTACTGCATAGCTGAACTACCCATTAAAAATGCAGATCATTTCTGTCAGTGGCTTTTATCAGAATTTGATATTAACAATGAAACCGTGATGCTTGCTCCGGCTTCAGGATTCTATTCAAGTGCTGATCAAGGGAAAAATCAGGTAAGAATTGCCTATGTTTTAAATAGAAGAGACCTTAAGAAAGCAACTCAAATTTTAAAAGAAGCTCTTGAACTTTATACCACAAAAATAGAATTACAATTCGCCTTTGAAAACTGAAAAAACAAAAAATCAGTTCCTTTTGACGCTAAAATTTTATTTTTACATCCATGAGCATTCAAAAAAATAAATCACTAAAGTCATTGAACACTTTTGGTATCGAAGCTAAAGCCTCAGAGTTTGTTGAAGTACATAGTGAAGATGAGTTAATCAAACTTCTCAAAGAGGTTAATACTAAAGCGCTCTTTATCCTAAGTGGAGGAAGTAATATGCTACTCACTAAAGATATAGATGCCCTGGTTATTCATAATAAAATTAAAGGTATCCATTCTGAAATATTAGCAGAGGAAAATAAAGTTTTATTAAGCGTGGGTTCAGGTGAAAACTGGCATGATTTTGTACAATACTGTATCCATAAAGATTATGGCGGTATAGAAAATCTATCCTTAATCCCTGGTTATGTTGGTAGTGCCCCTATACAAAATATTGGCGCCTATGGAGTTGAACTAAAAGATACTTTTTACAATTGCGATGCTGTAGAAATAAAATCTGCCAAAAAAGTTACTTTTTCCAAAGAGGACTGTGATTTTGGCTATAGAGACTCTATATTTAAAAATGGTGCAAAGAATAAATATATCATCACCCAAGTCAGATTTATCTTATCTACAGCTAATCATAATTTAAATATCCACTATGGAGCAATCAAAAGTGAGCTAGAAAATAAAGGGATTATAAATCCAAAGATTAGAGATATATCAGAAGCTGTTATAACAATACGAAAAAGTAAACTTCCTGACCCTAATGAAATTGGAAATAGTGGTAGTTTTTTTAAAAATCCCGTAATTAAAGTTAGCCACTTTAACACACTAAGGGAAAAATATCCTGAAATACCTTCATACCCTATAGATAAAAAAAACATTAAGGTTCCAGCGGGCTGGCTTATTGAAAAAAGTGGTTTCAAAGGTAAACGATGGGGTGACGCAGGAGTCCATCATAAACAGGCATTGGTTCTTGTTAACTATGGAAATGCCTCGGGAAAGGAGATAAAGGAATTAGCAGAAAAGATTCAAAAAACTGTTAAATCTAATTTTGACATAGCACTGGAAACCGAAGTGAATATTTTCTAATATAGAAAGCATAAGATATAGCATATTCGATATAAGTTTTGTTGATAGATAGGATTAGAGTATGTGATCTGAAATAATTATCTTTGCAGTAAATTTCAAATTTATAGGTTATGAAATTGTTATTACTTACTGTAGCACTACTGTTACTAGCTTTTGCTGGTATAGCGATTAAACTTTGGGCAAAGAAAGACGGTAAATTTGCTGGCACCTGCGCGAGCCAAAGCCCTTTTCTTAATAAAGATGGAGAATCTTGCTCTCTTTGTGGTAAAACACCGGATCAATATGCCAATTGCAATGAATCTGAGCATACCAAATAATTAAGAGCTTTACATTATAATCTAGGTGACAAAAAAAAACTTATCTCTAGAGGATCATATCCAGAACGCAAAAGACGGAGTTCAAACATCTTTTAATTATTTACTAGATACCTATTGGAATGATGTTTATGGTTTTCAGCTAAAACGGGTTCAAAATGAATATGAAGCGGAGGATATTACTATCCAAAGTTTTTCCAGAGCTTTTGACAGAATCGAAACTTTTAAAGAAGAGTATAATTTTAAAACCTGGATTATACAAATCTCTAAAAATATCCATATTGATCTACAACGAAAGAAAAACGCTTCTATAAGATCAAAAACCACAACTGAAGCAGATAATGATTCTATCTACTCCATTGTAGACGATAACCCATCACCTGAAGATCGCTTAATTACTGAACAAAACCTAGCTCAGTTATTGAAATTTATAAAACAACTGAAACCCCATTATCAAGAGGTTATAAACCTTAGGTATTTTCAGGAGCTTACATATAAGGAGATTGCAGAAAAGTTAGATGAACCTATTAATAATATAAAAGTAAAACTTTTAAGAGCTAAAAAATTACTTTCTGAAATAATATATAAAGCCAAGACAAACGACAAGTAATTTAACGAAGGCTAAATGTGGTAAAGCTCTCAATCACATTATGAATGGGATCAATCCATTTATCCTGAATCTTTTTATCATACTTAACAAACTTTTGAATAAGTCCTTTTGGAGCCGAAATCTCTTTCTCCATAGCAGTAATATTGATAAACTTTTGATTTTTCAGTAGCCACTTCTCTACTCTCTTTCTGTTATTTCTCTTTTTAACTTCGCTTAAAGTCTGCGTTTGCATTTTTACCTTGTCCTTTTTATGGATATAACTTTTATTAGCGCAAAAAATTTTACTAGATCTTTGCTTTAACGTAATATTATGACAACCATTTAACCACTTCAGATAGATTAAAAACAATTCTTACTTAAAAAATTTAAAGAGACATACAATTGTTTTTATTTATTGGTTTCTTTGTATTTTTGCTACAAATATTGCTTTATGAATAATGACGTTGCAACGGTTGCTCCTCCAAAAGGAAAACCGAAATGGCTAAGAGTTAAACTTCCTACAGGAAAGAAATATACTGAACTCAGAGGTCTTGTGGATAAATACAACCTTCACACCATTTGCACATCCGGGAGTTGTCCTAACATGGGCGAATGCTGGAGTGAGGGTACAGCTACATTTATGATCCTAGGTAATATTTGTACACGTTCCTGCGGATTTTGTGGGGTAAAAACAGGGAGACCAGAAACCGTAGATTGGGAAGAGCCGGAAAAAGTTGCTCGATCCATAAAAATCATGAATATTAAGCATGCAGTGGTTACATCAGTGGACAGGGATGATCTGGCAGATGGCGGATCTATAATATGGGCAGAAACTATAGGAGCTATAAGAAGAATGAATCCAGAGACCACTCTGGAAACCTTAATACCCGATTTTCAAGGAAAAACAAAAAATATAGATCGAATCATTAAAGCTAATCCCGAAGTAGTTTCTCATAATATGGAAACGGTAAAGAGATTAACCAGAGAGGTTCGAATTCAGGCTAAATATGAACAAAGCTTACAAGTTCTTGATTATCTAAAGAAAAGCGGCATCAACAGAACTAAAAGTGGTATAATGCTCGGACTTGGGGAAACTGAAGAAGAAGTTATACAAACACTTGAAGACCTAAGAAAAGTAAATTTAGATATCGTAACCATTGGCCAATATCTTCAACCTTCTAAAAAGCATTTACCTGTTAAGCAGTTTATTACTCCTGATCAGTTTAAAAAATACGAAGAGATAGGTCTTAAAATGGGATTCAGACATGTTGAAAGTGGTGCATTGGTCAGATCTTCATATAAAGCGCAAAAGCACTTAACATAGTATCAAACATTTGAATGAGTAGCACTATTAGAATTGCCATAAATGGTTTTGGCAGAATAGGAAGAAATCTTTTTAGACTTTTAATTGATCATCCTGATATTGAAGTTATTGCCATAAATGATTTGGCAGACACCAAAACTCTTTCTCATTTACTTAAGTATGATAGTATACACGGTGTGCTTCATAAAGAAGTAAAATATACGGAGCATGAAATCCTTGTTGATAATAAATACTTCAAGTTTTTCCAATTTAATAAACCTGAAGATTGCCCCTGGAAAGAACTAAATATTGATTTCGTAGTCGAAGCTACAGGGAAATTTAAAAGCTATGATGAAGCTCATGGTCATATTATTGCTGGAGCTAGAAAAGTTATTCTTTCTGCTCCTCCAAGTGATGATAGGATCAAGACTGTCGTTTTAGGGGTAAACGAGCACATATTAACCGGATCAGAATTAATCATTTCTAATGCCTCTTGTACTACCAACAATGCAGCTCCTATGATTAAGGTCATCAATGACATATGTGGCATAGAGCAAGCTTATATTACAACGGTTCATAGCTACACAACCGATCAAAGTTTACACGATCAACCCCATAGAGATCTTAGAAGAGCTCGAGCTGCCTCACAATCTATAGTACCCACAACAACAGGTGCAGCAAAAGCTTTAACCAAAATTTTTCCTGAGCTTAGTGATGTCATTGGTGGATGCGGTATCAGAGTACCTGTTCCTGACGGCTCATTAACAGATATAACGCTTAATGTAAAAAAAGAAACATCTATTGAAAAAATAAACAATGCGTTTAAAGAGGCTTCTGAAACTTACTTAAATGGTATTTTAGCATATACAGAAGATCCAATTGTATCTATTGATATTATTGGCAATCCTCATTCTTGTATTTTTGATGGATTAATGACTTCTGTAATCGGAAAAATGGTCAAAATCATAGGTTGGTATGACAATGAAATTGGATACAGCCATAGAATCATAGATTTAATTATTAACATTTGTAAGAAATAACTATATTAGTTGAGTTATTTAATTGGAGCAATGCCTACCCAAATCAGATATTATATACTCAAAATCATTTTTTTTCTTTGTCTCGCAGTCAATGCTCAAGGCTCAAATAATCATGACATTGAAAAAGTAAGAGATTCAATTGAAAACTTTCTTGTTAAAGCTTCTAATTCTATAAACAGGACAGAATTAGAAAAGGCAATGGCGAATATTATTATCGCTAAAGACCTTGCGATAGATTATGCAGATAGAATCTCCAGAGCAAGGACTAATATGGCTTTAGCCAAACTTTACAGAGAACTGGGGGACTCAGAAAAAGCCGAGGAGGAAATTTTAAATGCCATAAGAATACAAACAGAGGACAAATATAATTCTTCTCTGGCCTACTCTAAATTAATTTATGCATCTATTGCTATAGAGTTAGATAAATTTGAGATCGCCAAGAACAGTCTTAATGAAGCTGAACTCATTTCTACTAAGGAATACAATAAAGAACTTGAAGGAGCTATTAAACTATACAGGGGATTATTAGAACTTGAGCAAGAAAATCCGAAAAA
>NZVW01000117.1 GCA_002697475.1 Aquimarina sp.
CTTTGATTCCAATCTTCTTTTGTTCCAAATTCTTTTAAATACCCTTTAAATATTGGTTCGCGCTCTCTAATGATATTTCCCCCAATATACCTTTCTTCTTTTCCATTTTCAGGAATTGTAAAAGCTAATAATGTTCCTCCATTTCCAAATGTGACATCTTTTGCAGTGTTCGGCAAACTTATAATTTTACCTGCGGCTGAAATAAACGAAATACTATTAGCAGTATAGTTATCCAGATGAGTAATAAAGAGATCAGGAACAACATTATAACCTACCAGATACTGATAGGAAGAAAACTCCCCATCCTCATCTCCCTGGAACCAGTAAATTTGGATACCCGGAGCGTGCATCTTTTCCCATTCCATATGGTTAAAGGATACTCCATTTCCATAGTCCATTAACAGGTCTGTAGCACCAGAGTTGGTATTGTATTGCGTAAACGGATGCTCTAAGCCAAACACCCCATGACCCAATTCGTGAGCCGCAGTTCTACCGATATCGCTTTGATCAAAGACAAATCCATATTGGCGTTTTAACGGCATAAACCCGGATACTCCATCCTTAGTCACCGGCATATCGGTAATAAACAGATAGTACATCTGGCTATTTACTGTGGCATTTGCCTTAAAGTAGGCGTTAATGGCTTTTTCTTCTTCAGTATACTGCGCCAGAGTTTTACTATCACCTATATCTAATTGCCTATTACCATTTAAATCCCAGGTTTGTTGAGGAATATTTAAGCGATTACCTATGGTTACATTAAAATTAATCCCGGCTGGATTGTAAATTTCATTGATGCGATTGGCAACATTGTTTGAGATCGATGCTCCGTTAACGGGGATCAGAGTTACATTGATGTCCGTAACTTCCTGTGAGGCTAAATGCCATAGATAGGCATTACCCGCTACATCAAACTTAGCTGTGGAATCTTTAGGTTTAACCGCGGCAATGATCTCTTCTTTACCAAATTCAAATGCTTTTCTGATGGATAAAGTCGCCGTGTTACCATTCCAGTTGGCGGGTACGTTGACCCCTTCTTTGGTTTTAAAGATGATATCTTCTTTGGTAATATCGCTATCATTAAATGTTGCCTGAGCTGTTAAGAGGTCTGAGGGATGATCCGGTAAGTTAGACACGGCTTTATACAAAGGGTAGTAGGTACCACCCCCTGTTACAGGAATACTTTCGTAGTTGTTGGCAATACTACCGCCGGCATTTTGCGGATAGGTATCTACTGCATAGTATCCGGATTTTATAAAGTCTACACGTACTCCGGTTGCTGTAATTTCATTAACTCCTCCGGATCCCACACCATTAGTATTACCCGAGTTAGCCGGACCACCTTCTGCCTGCTCACCCTGAGTCACTGTGCCATCTTCTCCTACCTGCCAGGTTTCTCCCGTATTATCAACATAGATTACATCTTCACCGCCAGGTTGAATAATTTCCTGACCATCTGCTGTAATAATAGTAATTGTACCGTCATCGTTAACCTCAATATCAACAATGTCATTATCCACATTGATCACATCGATATCTCCATCATCACCGGTAACTACTTCAATAATGTCATCTGCATCAACAATACTACCCCAATTTGGATCATAAGTTGTGACCACAAAGCCGTCCACCAGCTTCATGTCTGTGTTGATTTTTATATTTTCAAACTTTACAGGAATACGTACTGTGGCCAGCCAAGGCGTGCTGATATATCCTTCACCTGTAAAACTATTGGTCCCGGATACCTCTTTTACGTATACTGGGAAATCTCCTGCGGTAAACACATCATTGACAAATAGCTCCGTCAATAATTCCTGATTGGATAAGTCTACAGGGTCGGGTTGTATGCCACAGGCAGTATACTCTTCAAGCTCTTCTGTTAAGGTTCTGAAACTGTCCACAACAGATTCACCGTAGCTGCCTTCAGTACAATGCCCTTTAACTTTATACTCATATACAGTGTTTTCTTTAAACTCATCGATAGTAATATAATCTCTCGGAGTAGTTTTTTGATACCAGCGCTCGCTACCTTGTTCTCTGTAATAGACTGTGTAGTCCAGATGATCTGGATGTCCTGTCCAGCTGATGGTAGCATTCGTTCTGGTCACATCTTTTATTGAAACACCTGTAGGTTGGTTACAATCACCGAGATAGTCAAACCAGAAGATTTCACTATTACCATTGTTATTGAATACGGATACTTCTTCTCCATTATTGTTGGCAAATGCACGAACTCTCCATGCATAACGCTTACCTGGAATCAATAAAGGTTGCAGAGGTCCGTAGACTAATGAGGTGTTTATGGTGGTCTCTTGATACAGTGGAGGAGAAGCCAGAAAAATAGCTTGTGGGTCTATATATTTATCCCAAACTTCAACCAGACTGAATTCATAATTTACATTAGGTACATTGACGTGTCTTGGTGTCCACTGAAATATGATATTCGTGGGGTTTTGTTCTGTAATTGACGATCTGTCGTCCGGCTTATTTAGAAATGGAGGTTGGTTATTTACTAAAAAGATGGTTGAGCATTGTGGTGCGGATAATCGGTTGCCGTTAAAGGCATCAAAGACCTCAAAACAAAAGCGATAAGCTCCATCCGTTAAGGAACTATTATATTGCACCGGAGAAATGCCCTGAAGGTTTTGCAATTCATAGTATGGTGCCAGTTCTGCGAGTGTAAGATTTAAAGGAACACCTCCGTCAAGAATTAATGTTGGAGCTCCTACAACAACAGGCGCACTGGTTGCTGAAATACCATTGCCCTCCACAGCCACACGTAAACGAACTTCTCTACTGGATGCGGTTATATCGCTCAACACCAATTGAACCCTAAGAGGACTATTGATTACTGACGTGTTAGCGTATCCTGAAATCGAAGTAGGATAGGGTGGTAGTACCTGTGAGGTAACGCGTACCGGAAAATTCTGTGCGCTAACCGTTTGTATGAAAACGAGTAGTAAAAGTAATATTCTTTTCATAATCGATTTGGGGGCTTTAAATCAACAGTTATTATTCTATAGTTTGCTTGTAAAGCTTATCATAATATCTGATGATTTGTTCCTCTAAATATATGTTAATTTTTTCTAAATCTTTGTTTTCCTTATATTTATCAAATGCTTTTTCTTGATACTGTTTTGTAAACTGTTCAATATTTTGCAGTCGATCAGAGATACCTCCACCGGCAAAAATCTTTTCAATTTCAAATCGGGTAAAGAGATAAGATTCTAATCGTTCAGCATCGACCTTTTCGATAGTAGTTAGTTTCATATACTCAAACTGTTCCTGCTCATCAGCATTTTTTCGCTGCTCTTCTGATAGATTATGTAGAGGATGCGCTTCCATTTCAACTTTGGCCAACGCATATTTTTCTTTCATTTGCTGTTCTTTACCTTCCAACTCTTTTCTTAACTTTTGTAGGGTGCTGTTTAAGCTTTCCTTATATATCGGAACAAAATCCTTCATAGCGTATATACTATCCAGATAGTCAATAGCCTCATTTTTAAAGTCATCATCATTGGCAGCTTTTGCCTTGAGATTTGCCATCTGGTTTTCTAAACGTTGTTTTCCAAAGGCATCTTTATTTTTAAGATAGTCATCATAGGATTGTGCTTCAATCTGATTAACAACCAATGAAGCGTTACCCTCGTATATAGTACCCCGATATCTGAATCGATAATAGTTTTGCTTAGTTTTATCTAACTGCTCTTCTAACTTTTGCAGCGTGTCGCCAGGTGTAGTCGCTTGCTGGTTTTCTGAATCATCATTTGTTCTTCTCTTCAAGAATCGTAAATCAGGTTTCTTGACATCAAAAGAGTAGCTATATCCAAAAGTCAATGTAAAATCATTGGCCGTAGCATTATTGCTGTTTCTAAACAATGCTAAAGCATTGAGATTAAAGTTGTGCTTTTCTCTATATATATATCCTGAAGATGCTCTAAAATTCATCACATTACCTTGGGATGTGCCATTGACCAGACTTTCATTATACGATGCAGAGATTCCAGTTCGTAATTTTTTGTCAAAAAATTGCTTATTCACTCCCAGAGTGGGACCGTAGGTTAGTGCGTCATTTTCTTCAACTTTATTAAAAGCAGAATTGACCGCGGCACTAATCGACAAACTTCTTTCAGGGAAGGTTAGCGCATAGTTGGCTCCTGCATTATAGAAATTTGTAGTGTTATTAGTTTCTTCTGCTGTTCCCTGCTCATCTTTGGTAGTTTGATATGTAAAGTGGAGACCTATATTTTGCTGTTTAGTTTTACTTTGCGATAGCAAATACCCCAGATTTAAAGAAGCATTTTGAGATACTTGCCTAAAGTCCAGTGTATCTAGGTTTTCTAATGGATCCACCTGATTGATGACATCAAAAGCAGTTCTGATATTGGTATAGGATTGAAAATTAGAATAGGAAGCTGCAATATTCAACCGGTCTGAAGCTTTGATGGTAGCATTTGCTGCAGAGACAATGCGTGTGGATTGCGACTCTTTTTCATTCCTAAGATCGTCACGTTGTAAACCGGCATTTACTGCAAGGTTAACACGACCGTTAAATAATTCCTGAGCTGCATTTACAGTGATGTTCTCCAAATCATTATTGAAAAAGTAAGCTCCAAAAGTTCTGTATTCCGGATCAATTCGCTCATAACCCACACCAACACTTCCCTTACCGTAGGTATAGGTAAAATTGGCATTCATAGCGGTATAATAATCCGTTGATGCTTTCTCATCAATCAAAACTCCAAAAACAACATCCTGATTCTCATCCTCGTCCTCAATATTTTCTGTGACTGCACTACGGGCTACTTCAACATTAAGGGTTAAATTTTTAGAAACACTAATTGAGGATTCAAGACTGACCACTAAATTTTCTTTGGGATCAATATTCAGCTCATCCGGTATAGCGCTTTCCAATGAGTTAATATCATCTTTGGCTTTAAAAAGGGTTAACCCTAGATTGAACCTGTTAAACTCATACCCGGTTTTTATACCATATCCCATTCTTCTGTATGCGGGTATGGCTTCTGGCACTTCAGGATTGTATTCAGTTGCTTTTAAAAGTCGACCGTAAAATGCACTTATTTTCCAGGGACCATTTGGTGTAAGATCTGTTCCAAAACCGGTAAACTGATGACCGTTTACTGTGTAAGGCGAAAAAGTCATCGCCACATCCCCAATATGTGTGGCCACCCATTTATAAGAAGGGTGAATGCTAAGACGGTTTATTTTAAATGGGGTATTGTATGAAAAATCCTGATTGGTGTATGAAAAGGACAATGGGACATTATAAATCCCACTAAAATTGAAGTTAAGATTACCACTAACGAAAAAAGTAAAAGGATCTCTGTTGGCGCTACCTTCATAGTAAATGGTATTCGCTGATATGCCTCCATTAACTTTGACTAATGGAGATTTGCCTATCTGATCTAGGTTTTGACCAAATACAATAACAGGCAGTAAAAATAGAGTTAAGAGTAATTTTACTTTCAATACACGTCCAATTTGGGATGGCGAATTTAATATTTTTTTAACAGAACCCAAACCAAAAATTTAGTTTTCAGGATTTTAACAGTTGTTGAGTTGAGGCATTGTTGTAAAAGCAGAAACCCTTGTACAAATCGGTTAGTTTGACCTAAAGTAGATACTACAACTTTTTTACAGATAGTTTGTTGTACTTAAATTTAAGGTATTATAAGCTTTAGCTCTATTTCAAATAGGGAGCTTGGTAATTTTTAGTACCTCTTCTAAAATTTTAACAAAAATTTCCTCACCTACAGTGGTTATTTCCTGACTGTCGGCGGATGTTTCTTAACTGACAGGAGATATTTCTTAATCTACAGTGGACATTTCCTGACTTATAGCGCATATTTCTCAACTGACAGTGTACATTTCCTTAGGTACAGTGGATATTTCTTAAGACTGAGAGGTTGTTTCCTAAGTGGTAGCTGGCATTTCCTGACTCTTAGAGGAGATTTCCTTATCATTAGCAGAAATTTCTTGGGGTAATGAGGAAGTTTCTTAAAGTGAAGATGTAGTGTTTAATAAACTGTGTCATTTTTAAGCTGGATACTCTTATTATAAATACAAAAACCCCGCACTAGCGGGGTTTTTCTTCAATTATCTAAAAAAATCCTAAGCAGTAGCGGGAACAGCGGACTGATCCACTACCTTCTTCTTAGTAAAACGTACTTTAACTCTATTGACAATAAAAAACAGACAAGGAACAATAATTAAGGTTAAGAATGTCGCTATAATAAGTCCATAGATCACTGCCCAGGCCAAAGGTCCCCAGAAGATTACGTTATCTCCACCCAGATAGATCTTAGGATCAAACTCTGAGAATAGTGAAAAGAAATCTAAGTTAAAACCTATTGCCAGCGGTATTAATCCTAACTCTGTGGTAATCGCAGTTAATAATACAGGTCTTAACCTGGCTTTACCACCCTTGACAATTAATTTTAGAACTTCTTCATTAGATAAGACCTGATCTTCATCAAGATCCAGTTCTACTTTTCTACGATCGATAAGTAATTGGGTATAATCCAATAGCACTACTCCGTTATTTACTACAATCCCGGCTAGCGAAATAATACCCATCATGGTCATCATAATAACGAATGAAGCACCTGTGATCAGGATTCCTCCAAATACACCTATAAAACTCAGGAATATGGCAATCATAATAATTGTAGGTTTAGAAATAGAGCTAAACTGGAAGATAAGAATCAACATAATTAATCCAAGACCTGAGAAAAATGCTCCCATTAAAAACGACATTTGTTTATTTTGCTCTTCAATCTGACCTGTGAAATCAATTTCCACACCTTTTGGAAGATCATTCAGAAAAGATTGCATTTCAGCTTCAATCTTAGATACTATCGCACCCGCATCTGTATAACCGGGTTGTAGTCCGGAGTATACGGTAACTACTCGCTTACCATCCTTATGTTTAATAGCACTAAAAGATGAGGTGTTTTTTTGAGATGCTACTGCAGACACAGGTATTTCTTTTATTCTTCCCGTTGCAGGGTCTCTAAAGGTGATGTTCTGATTAAACAATGCACTGGTGTTGTATCTCAAATCTTCGTTGAATCGTACATACATATCATAGTCTTCTCCATCTTTTTTGTATACTCCGGTCTTTTCACCAAAAATGGATCTTCTCAATTGATTACCTACCTGCCCCGCAGACACTCCTAATTCACCTGCTTTTTCACGATCTACAGCAATCAGCATAGCCGGTTTACCTTTATTCACATCGATTTTAAGTTCTTCTATACCAGGGATGTTCTTTTCATTAATAAAAGTTCTCATATCCTCTGCGATATTGATGAGCTCATCATAATCAGGACCTTCAATTTCTATATTGATAGGATATCCTGCAGGAGGGCCTACCGGATCCTTTTCTACAGAAATGGCTACACCCGGATAAATTCCCTTTAATGCTTCCTGAACTTTGCTACGCAATACTTCAGAATCCTTACCTCTACGGAATTTATACTCACGCATAGTGGCAGTGATCTTTGCCTTATGCGGCATCTCTGCTGAACTACCTCCATCTGTCTGAGGATTACCTGCTCCTTCACCTACCTGTGAAACAGCTGACTCTACTAAGTAGTTATAGTCACCATCTGTATAAGCATCAGCATTGATCACGTCGTAGACGCGTTGTTCAATTTCTTTAGTGATTTTATTGGTCTTATCAATATCAGTTCCCTGAGGATATTCTATATAGACCACAATTTGATTAGGTTTATTATCCGGAAAGAATTCTACCTTAGTTCGTTGGCTCATCATTGAACCAATGAATAACCCAAAAACAACAAACAGCAATATAAACGTTCCAATAGTAAATAGATAAGGTCTCCATCCTTTAAGAGCAAAAGTCAGAAAGCCGTGGTATTTATCCTCAAGCCAAGTTAATATTCTACGTTGGAAGAAATTGGCAGCTCCTTTTAACACATAGCGATATAACCAAAACATAAGAGCAGTCACAATCATTAATGATCCTAATGCACTTACTGCTCCACCAAAAATTAGAATCGGGATTCCAAAACCACAGAGGATTAGGGTTAAACGAATCAGCTGCTTTCTGGTTAATTGTCGTTCGCCAACTTCCATAAACTGAGATACCAGCATAGAGTTAATGAATATAGCCACAAATAGAGATGATCCTAATACTACAGAAAGTGTAATAGGGAAGTAGATCATAAATTCTCCCATTACGCCAGGCCACATTCCTAAGGGTATAAACGCAGCCACAGTAGTCGCAGTAGAAATAATAATCGGAAACGCTATTTCACCTATACCTTTTTTAGCAGCTTCTATTCTGGACATCCCTTCATCTTCCATCAAACGATATACGTTTTCAACTACAACGATTCCATTATCTACAAGCATTCCCAGTCCCATAATCAACGCAAAGAGGATCATAGTATTCATGGTATAACCTAAAGCAGATAAAATCATAAAGGACATGAACATCGACATAGGAATCGCAAATCCCACGAATAATGCGTTTCTAAAACCTAAGAAGAACATCAGTACTCCAACAACTAGGATGATACCAAATATGATGTTGTTTAC